>CABKMV010000002.1 GCA_902373635.1 uncultured Oscillospiraceae bacterium | reverse complement strand
CCATTCCTGGCGGCGCCCCGATTTTGCCTTTCGCCCACAGCCGCTAAGAAACCGCAAAGGATCAAATGACGGATTGCGCACGGCCAGCTTCTTCTGTATAATAGCAATTATAATCAAGCTTTAAAAGGAGGTCGATAGCTGTCATGGACAGTGACGACAATGAATGCGGCAATGATACAAATTTAAGTCTACGTGGGGCATACCTATACCGCGCATGGCGGGATAGGCGTGCTTTTTTGCGCCTTATGCGTCTGCGCCCCTGATATCCGTACTCTCCGCGCATATCCCTATCCATCCCGACCGAATTTATAAGGAGAGCACAGTATATCATGAATTTCAATAGTACCACTCTGTCCACCCTGGCGGTCATGGCCGGCTTAATTTTGATGTCCGCCTATTTTTCCGCCACGGAGACCGCCTTTTCCTCCCTGAACAAGACCCGTCTGAAGGCCCTGGCCGAGAAGGGCGACCGCAGGGCCGCCCTGGCCTGCTCCCTGTCGGAGCAGTACGACAGGCTCCTCTCCACCATCCTCATCGGCAACAACATCGTGAACATCGCCGTTTCCTCTATTGGTACGGTTTTATTTGTCCGGGCCTATGGCGATATCGGCGCCACGATCTCCACCGCCGTAGTGACGGTGGTGGTGCTGATCTTCGGGGAAATCTCCCCCAAGAGCCTGGCCAAGGAGAGCCCCGAGCGTTTCGCCATGTTTTCCGCCCCCATCATCCGGGCCTTCATGTGGCTGCTGACCCCGGTAAACTTCCTTTTCACCCTCTGGAAGCGCCTGCTGTCCAAGGTGTTCAAGGTCAGCGGCGACAGGAAGATGACCCAGACGGAACTGTTGATGCTGGTGGAAGAGGTGGAGCAGGAGGGCAGCATCGACGAGGACGAAGGCAATCTTCTGCGCAGCGCCATCGAGTTTACAGACCGGGACGCCGAGGATATCCTCACCCACCGGGTGGATCTGGAGGCGGTCCCTCTGACGGCTACCAAGGAGGAGATCGCCCGGGTGTTCTCCGAGTCCCGGTACTCCCGGCTGCTGGTCTACGAGGACAGCATAGACAATATTGTCGGCGTCATCCACCAGAAGGACTTCTACACCGGCTCCGGCGTGACTGGGCAGGGGGTGGAGCAGATCATGACCGCCCCGCTCTTTGTCCCCCAGTCCGTCAAGATCAGCAGCCTTTTGAAGCTGCTGCAGAAGAACAAGTCCCACATCGCGGTGGTCAGCGACGAATACGGCGGTACGCTGGGGATCGTCACCATGGAGGATATCCTGGAGGAGCTGGTGGGCGAGATCTGGGATGAGCACGACGAGGTGGTGGAGAGCTTCCGCCAGACAGGCGAGGGCGCCTGGCGCGTGGCCTGCGGCATGGACCTGGAGAAGATGTTCCACTTCTTCGGCATCAAGGGCGAATCCGACAGCGCCTCCGTCAGCGGCTGGGTCATGGAACAGCTGGGGCGGATCCCCAACGAGGGGGACCGTTTTGTCTATGGGGGGCTGCTGTTCACTGTGACCGACACCGACTACCGCAGGGTGCTGGAGATCGAAGTCCGCCCCCTGGCGGAAGCTGAGGAACAGGGGCTCGAAGCGCCCGTCCCCTGACCTCGCCCCGTTGAAAGAAACAGGCGGCCCCGCCGTGGGATCTGATCCCACGGCGGGGCTGTTTCGTTTCTTTTACCGGACGTCCTCCACCACCACAGGCGCAGGAGCGTCCAGGCAGGCGGGATCCTGCAGGATCCCGCGGAAGTAGCGCAGCACAGAGGCAAAATAGAAGCCGTCGCAGATGCGCTCGTCCGTGACAAATGTATAATCGATGTACTTTCTTGCCGCCACCGTGCCGTCCTGTTCCAGCTCGTTGACCCGGTACTTCTTCCCCAGGGAGACGAACACCGGCACATTGCCGAAGTCGTAGAGGTGGTGGTAGATGGGCGGGATGCCCAGGGAGGCCATGGAGGTGATGTACAGGGAGCCGTGGAAGGGGCTCAGCCGGGTGAGGGCCCTGGGCAGGCAGCCGAAGTAGTCCAAAAACTTCAGCAGCCAAACCACAAACTTCAGCAGCGGCCCCGGCACCAGGTTGAACGCCTTGGCCAGGTTGTCGAAATTGGTGTTGTCCGCGGGGGCGGCCTTGACCTCCTCCACCTTCTCCTGGATCTTCCGGTAGACGTCCGCCGCCGTATCCGTTGGCAGCAGGTAGATCTTGATCACTGTGTCGGGGGACTCCGCCTTCATCTCAGGCTTGATGGTCAGGGACACCTCGATCTCCGAGCGGCTGAACACATGCTGGCCGGAGACGAACCGGTTGACGCCGGGGTACTGGGCCACGCACCGGGCATAGGCCGCCAGCACCACATGGAGCATGCCGAACCCTTGAAGGCCCTCCTGCCGCTTGCGGCGGATATACTCGTCCAGGGCGGAGCACTCCATCTTGTCCCGCAGGAAGTTCTGGGAGGTGTTGCGCGTCACCATGATGTAGGGGGACACCGCGAAAATAGGGCTGAGGCTGCGAAGACGGCGGCCGTCGTTGCGGTCGCCCCAGCCGGGCCGCCAGCCGTCCTCCTCCCGCCGCTTCATGGCTACCGTCAGCAGCAGCAGCGCCGCCATGATCAGCAGCACCGTCAGCTCCGCCATAAAGTACCACCACGGGGTGTGCCCCGCCGCCAGGGGCGTGGTGTACAGCTCCATGAACTTGCGGTTCATCCCGTCCTCGATCACCACATGGTAGGCCAGGGTGCAGCCGATGAGGGTCCCAAAGATCCACTTGCTCATCCCCTTCTGCACCGTCAGGTAGTACAGCCCCGCCACCGCGATATACAGCACCCAGCACAGCGCGCGGTGCACCGGCGAGAACCCGCCCGCCTTCACCGCGAAGAAGATGCAGCCCATGAGCACCGGGATCGTGGTCCGGTAGAGCCGGTCGGAGGCGGTGGTGAACAGCATGGCCAGGAAGAGCAGGCAGGCGCAGACAGGCAGGACGCCCTGCACCCACAGCTCGCCGGTCCCCGCATGGACCCCCGTATAGTAGACAATGCGCAAAACAGCGGACAGCAGCATGCATGCCGCGGACAGAATGACGGCAATATTCACTTTTGGCACAGTATAATATGTCTTTTTCATGAATTTCAGTATACCAGCTTTCCGCGAAAAAGCAAGGTCTTCCCTTCTTAAGAATTTGTTACGGCAAGCGGGGGCCGCCGTAAGGCAGCCCCCGCTTGTTCATTGTTTCCGGTCATTCCAATATGACGCCGTTTTCAGCAAAGGCCCGCAGCAGCATCTCCATGTCGCTGGGGATGGAGATGGGCTCGCCGCAGGCTTTGATGGCGTTGGCCACATCCTTCAGTCCGTTGCCCGTGACCACGCTGACCACTGTGGCGTCCTTCCCGATCTTCCCGGCTTCACAGAGCTTTTTCAGGCCCGCCGCGCCGGTGACGCCGGCGGGCTCTCCGAACACGCCGCAGGTGCGGCCCAGCAGCTTCTGGGCGGCCATGATCTCCTCGTCTGAGACGTTGACCGTCAGGCCATTGGATTCCCGGATAGCCATAAGGGCCTTGTCTGCGTTCCGGGGCACGCCCACGGCGATGGAGTCGGCCAGGGTGTTCTCCTCCATGGGGAGCCACGCCTCCCCCGTCTCGATGGCCCGGTTGATGGGGCAGCAGCCCTCCGCCTGGGCGGAGATCAGCCGGGGAAGACGGTCGATAAAGCCGATGGCATGCAGGTCCTTCAGCCCCTTCCACAGCCCCGCGATGGTGCAGCCGTCGCCCACGGAGATGGCGATATAGTCCGGTACAACCCAGTCCAGCTGCTCCATGATCTCCAGGGCCACGGTCTTCTTGCCCTCGGAGAGGTAGGGGTTGATGGCGGCGTTGCGGTTATACCAGCCCCACCTGTCGATGGCCTGTTTGCTCAGCTCGAAGGTGTCCTCGTAGCTGCCCTGGACGGAGATGACGGTGGCCCCGAAGGTCATCAGCTGGGCCACCTTGCCCTTGGGGGCGCGGGAGGGGACGAAAATATAGGTCTCCATCCCCGCGGCGGCGGCGTTGCCCGCCAGGGAGGAGGCGGCGTTGCCGGTGGAGGAGCAGGCGATGACCTTCGCCCCCGCCTCCCGGGCCTTGGCCACCGCCATGGCGCTGGCCCGGTCCTTCAGGCTGGCGGTGGGGTTGATGCCGTCGTCCTTCACATACAGCTTTTTGATGCCCAGCTGCTTCGCCAAAGCGTCCGCCTCATAGAGGGGGCTCCAGCCCACCCGCAGGGGGGTATTGGGGGTGTCCTCCTCCACAGGCAGCAGCTCCCGGTAGCGCCACATGGAGTTGTCTCTCCTGCTTTTCAGGGTGTCCTTGGTGAAGATGGTCTTGATATAGTCGTAGTCGTAGACGATATCCAGGATACCCCCGCACGCACAGTTGGTGAGATCGGGGACAGCCTCGTAGATCTTTCCGCATTTGACGCACTTGCCGTATTTGACGTTTTTCATCGTTTGCTCCTTATGAAGTTTTTTGGGGGCGGGGTGTTTCGCGTCCCGGCGCAGGGGGGAGCTCCAAGGAGGGGGACGCCCCTCCCTGGTCGTTTTAAGGAGAGGGTGTTCTTAGAGGGAGAGGGAAATCGAAATCCCTCTCCCTCTAAGCGTCCTTTTGGGTACTTTCCCGGCAAGGGAAAAGTACCTGCTCTCTATCTTACAGCGCCTTCAAAAGGCCGGTGGCCTCGTTGAACTCGTTGATGAGTTCATCCAGTTCCCCGGCCTGGGCGTGGACGGCGTCCCAGGTGCCCTTGGTGTCGTACCACAGGGCGTTCAGGTCCGCCACGTCCCGGGCCTGCTGCTCCACCCAGGTGTAGTACTTCAGGTTGTGGACCCGCTTGCGGTCGGCGTAGGTCATCTCCATCATGCTGTCGGTCTTCAGCCCCAGCATGTGCAGGTTGTGGTCCAGAGCGGCCTCGTGGATATTGTACGCCCCGTGCATCTCGTTGAGCTCCTCGATGCGGGACTGGTACATCACGGCGGAGTCGGTCAGCACGGTGGCCACTACGTCGTTTTCCGTCAGCTCGTAGTACTTGGCCATCTTGATGCAGCAGAGCACGTTGGCGATGCCGGAGATGCCCAGCCAGGTCAGCTTCTCGATGAGCTCGTCGTCCAGGCCCAGTTCCTCCTTTAAATACTTCTTGCCGTCCTCGGTGTTAAACAGGCGCAGCAGCCGCTGGCTGTCCTCGTCGTCAATGGCGATGGCCATGTCGGTGTTCTTCACGTTGTGGATCCAGGGGATGTGCTTGTCGCCGATGCCCTCGATGCGGTGGCCGCCGAAGCCGTTCTCCAGGATGGTGGGGCACTGCAGGGCCTCGCCGACGGCCAGCTTCAGGTGGGGATACTTCTCCTTGAGCAGGTCGCCCGCGCTCATGGTGCCGGCGGAGCCGGAGGTGAAGCAGGCGCCGGCGAAGTTGTCGCCGGGGCGCTTAACGGCCTCAAACAGGTCGGCCAGGGCGTTGCCGGTGACGTTGTAGTGCCACAGGGGGTTGCCCATCTCCTCGAACTGGTTGAAGATCATCATGGAGGGATCCTGCTTCAGCTCCCAGGTCTTGTCAAAGATCTCCTTGACGTTGGACTCGCAGCCGGGGGTGGCGATGACCTGGCCGGCGATCTTAGAGAGCCACTCGAACCGCTCCTTGCTCATCTCGGCGGGCAGGATGGCCACGCTGTCGCAGGCCAGGAGCTTGGAGTTGAAGGCGCCGCCCCGGCAGTAGTTGCCGGTGGAGGGCCACACGGCGTGGTGGTAGGTGGCGTCGAACTGACCCGTCACCAGCCGGGGGGCCAGGCAGCCGAAGCTGGCGCCCACCTTGTGGCAGCCGGTGGGGAACCACTTGCCCGCCATAGCGATGATGCGGCAGGGCACGCCAGAGAGCTTGGAGGGGATCTCCACATAGTTGGGCACCGCCTGATACAGGCCGCCGAACTCCTTGGCCTCATTTTTCCAGGTGATGCGGAACAGGTTCAGGGGGTTCACGTCCCACAGCCCCACATTCTTGAGTTTCTCCTGGATCTTCTCCGGGATGGTCTCGGGGTGCTCCATCTGGGCAATCGTAGGGATGATGACATTGTTCTCCTTGGCCTTGGCGATATTCCGCGCCAGGGCCTCCTTGTGGATCGTCAGGTCGATCTTACCCATGCTGTTTTTCCTCCTGTTTTGTGTCGATATAAGAATATAATGTATATTTTGATATGCCGAAGTATTTTGCCACTTTGTCCCCGGACTTGGTGATGAGGAAGGCGCCGTGCCGGCTCAAAAACTGGATGGCCTTCACCTTGTCGTCCTTGTTCATCAGGGCCACCGGCTTGCCAACCAGCGCCACGCTCTGTTCGATGAGGTCGTCCAGCATGTCGTTGACGTTGACAATGGTGATACGCTCCTGCTCCTGGTTGGCGCCGGGGGTGCTGATCAGGCCGCTGATGGCGTTGTCCACCATCATCAGGGCGGAGATGTCGTAATTGATGGAGAGGATGGCGGTGACTTTCCCCTTGGAATTGCGGATATAAATGGTAGAGGACTTCAATATCTTGCCGTCTGGGGTGCGTGTCAGGTAGGCCAGATGGTCCCTGGGGTCCTCGTCGCCGCGCAGGATATGCTCCATGACGACCTTGGAGGGGCCGTCCCCCACCTTCCGCCCGGTCACATGCCCGTTTTCGATGTATACGATGGGATGCTCCGTGTTCTGGACGGAGAGATCGTGGATCACCACCTCGCAGTTGGGACCAAACTGGGCGGCCAGCGCCGCCGCGATCTGCTTGAGCAGCTCCAAGCGGTTGGTTTCCAAAGCGCTATCACCTCCAAAGATATTTCTGTACGCATCCATCATACCAGCATCTTCGGCGGATTGCAATGGGTTTTCAAAATAATTTTTAGGTTTTCTGAAATTTTGTTTGACATCGGCCCATTCTATGCTATTATAGAAACAGAGAGGGCCGATCCCCGGCCCATCCGGAAAGAGAACGACCATTCGAAATATATGTATGGAGGAGAGGCATCATGAACTTTGACGCTATCAAGAAAGCCGCCCAGGGCTACGAGGCCGACATGACAAAGTTCCTGCGGGATCTGATCGCCATTCCCAGCGAGAGCTGCGAGGAGGAGGGCGTCATCAAGCGCACCATCCTGGAGATGGAGCGTTTGGGCTTTGACAAGGCGGAGATCGACCCCGAGGGCAACGCCCTTGGCTGGATGGGCACCGGCGACAAGATCATCGCCTTTGACGGCCATATCGACACCGTGGGCATCGGCAACATCAATAACTGGGAACAGGACCCCTACAAGGGCTATGAGACCGAGGATGTGATCTATGGCCGCGGCGGCTCCGACCAGGAGGGCGGCGTGGTGTCCGCCGTGTACGGCGCCAGGATCATGAAGGATTTGGATCTGATCCCCGAGGGGTACAAGATCCTTGTCACCGCCACTGTCCAGGAGGAGGACTGCGACGGCCTGTGCTGGCAGTACATCCACAACGAGGACGGCATCACCCCCGAGTTTGTGGTCTCCACCGAGCCCACTGACGGCGGCATCTACCGGGGCCACCGGGGCCGCATGGAGATCCGGGTGGACGTGAAGGGCGTCTCCTGTCACGGCTCCGCTCCCGAGCGGGGGGACAACGCTATTTACAAGATGGCCGATATCATCCAGGAGATCCGCGCCCTCAACGAGAACGACGACGCCGACGGGACCGAGATCAAGGGCCTTGTCAAGATGCTCAACCCCAAGTACAACCCCGAGCACTTCGAGGACGCCCGCTTCCTGGGCCGGGGCACCTGCACCGTTTCCCAGATCTTCTACACCTCCCCCAGCCGCTGCGCCGTGGCGGACAGCTGCGCCGTGTCCATCGACCGCCGCATGACCGCCGGCGAGACCTGGGACAGCTGTCTGGATGAGATCCGCGCCCTGCCGTCTGTACAGAAGTACGGTGACGACGTGAAGGTCAGCATGTACATGTACGACCGTCCCGCCTGGACCGGTCTGAAGTACGAGACCGAGTGCTACTTCCCCACCTGGATCAACAAGGAGACCGCTCCCCACGTCCAGGCCCTGGCCGACGCCCACAAGGCCCTCTTCGGCGAGGAGCGCATCGGCCACCCCGACGCCATGCACCTGCGCCGCCGCCCCCTGATCGACAAGTGGACCTTCTCCACCAACGGCGTTTCCATCCAGGGCCGCTACGGCATCCCCTGCGTCGGCTTCGGCCCCGGCGCCGAGAGCCAGGCCCACGCCCCCAACGAGATCACCTGGAAGCAGGACCTTGTCACCTGCGCCGCTGTCTACGCCGCCGCCCCTGGTCTGTATAAGGGCAAGGGCGACGAGGATGTGGTCCAGTTCCGGGCCGGGAAAACCAATAACGATATCAAATAAAAGGCGGTATCTGTCCTTTTTCAGAAAAAAGTGTTCTTACATAATATGGTGCAAATAAGGAGACGATAGCTATGAGCAAAACTGAGCAGCTGGCCCAGCATCTGGAGAAACTCCAGATCAACAGCATGTACAAGAACGATTTCTACTGGACCTGGGACAAGACCGATGACGAGCTGGACGCCATCTTCACTGTGGCCGACGCCCTGCGGGATCTGCGGGAGCGCAATATTTCCACCAAGGTCTTTGATTCCGGCCTGGGCATCTCCATCTTCCGGGACAACTCCACCCGGACCCGTTTCTCCTTCGCCTCCGCCTGCAACCTGCTGGGCCTGGAGGTCAGCGACCTGGACGAGAAGAAGAGCCAGATCGCCCACGGCGAGACCGTCCGTGAGACCGCCAACATGGTATCCTTCATGGCCGACGTGATCGGTATCCGGGACGACATGTTCATCGAGGAAGGCCATAAGTACCAGAAGACCTTCATGGACGCCCTGGACGAGGGCTACTCCAAGGGCATCCTGGAGCAGCGCCCCACCCTGGTGAACCTCCAGTGCGATGTGGACCACCCCACCCAGGCCATGGCTGATCTGCTGCATGTCATCCATGAGATGGGCGGCGTGGAGAATCTGAAGGGCAAGAAGGTCGCCATGACCTGGGCCTACTCCCCCAGCTACGGCAAGCCCCTGAGCGTTCCCCAGGGGATCATCGGCCTCTTCACCCGCTTCGGCATGGACGTGGTCCTGGCCCATCCCGAGGGCTACGAGGTCATGCCCGAGGTGGAAGAGATCGCCAAGGCCAACGCCGAGGCCTCCGGCGGCTCCTTCCAGAAGGTCAACTCCATGGAGGAGGCTTTCCGGGACGCCGACATCGTATATCCCAAGAGCTGGGCCCCCTTCAAGGCTATGGAGAAGCGCACCCAGCTCTACCGCGAGGGCGACAAGGCCGGCATCGACCAGCTGGAGCAGGAGCTGCTCTCCCAGAACGCCCAGCACAAGGACTGGACCTGTTCTGAGGAAATGATGAAGCTGACAAAAGACGGCAAGGCCCTGTACATGCACTGCCTGCCTGCCGATATTTCCGGTCTGAGCTGCAAAGAGGGCGAAGTGGACAACAGCGTGTTCGACCGCTACATCGTGCCCCTGTACAAGGAGGCGTCCTTCAAGCCCTATATCATCGCCGCCATGATCTTCCTGAGCAAGGTGAAGGATCCTGTCGCCGCCCTGCGCGCTCTGGAGGCCCGGGGCGAGAAGCGCAAGGCGTTTTAAGGCATCCACATCAGGCATACATACTTTTTCTTGAAAGAAAAAGTATCAAAAAGAACTTTGGGGCAAAACTATGTTTTGCCTGAGAAGAAATTTTTCTTTGCCCATATCATAAGCGAAACGTTGTTTTGCGCGAAGTTTTTCTTCTGATCCTTTTCCTTTCCCAAAAATTCTAAAGAGAAAAGGATGTATGCCAAAAAGGAGTGTGCTATGAGTAAGCGAATCGTTATCGCCCTGGGCGGCAACGCCCTGGGCAGTACCCTGCCGGAGCAGGCCGAGGCCGTCAAGATCACCGCCCGGGCTATCGTGGACCTCATTGAGGACGGCAACCAGGTGGTGGTGGCCCACGGCAACGGCCCCCAGGTGGGCATCATCAACAACGCCATGGCCGCCCTCCAGAAGGAGGATCCCAACCAGGGCGTCACGCCTCTCTCCGTCTGCGGGGCCATGAGCCAGGCCTATATCGGCTACGACCTGCAAAACGCCTTCCGGGAGGAACTTCTGGACCGGGGCATCGGCAATATGCCGGTCTGCTCCATTGTGACCCAGGTGGAGGTGGATCCCGCGGACCCCGCCTTTGAGTCCCCCTCCAAGCCCATCGGCAAGTTCATGACCGAACAGGAGGCCGCGGACTACGCCGCCAAGACCGGCTATCTGGTCCGGGAGGACGCCGGTCGGGGCTGGCGCCGCTATGTGGCCTCCCCCAAGCCCAAGCACATCATTGAGGCCGGCGCCATCCGCGCCCTGGTGGAGGACGGCCACCTGGTCATCTGCTGCGGCGGCGGCGGCATCCCCGTCTACCGCACGGAGAAAAACCACCTCAAGGGCGCGGCGGCGGTCATCGACAAGGACTTCGCCTCGGAGCTCCTGGCCGAGCAGCTGGACGCCGACATGCTCATCATCCTCACCGCCGTGGAGAAGGTGGCCATCAATTTCCGCAAGGAGAACGAGCAGTGGCTCTCCTCCATGACCCCCGACGAGGCCCTCCGCTATATCGGCGAGGGTCAGTTCGCCCTCGGCTCCATGCTGCCCAAGGTGGAGGCGGCGGTGAAGTTCGCCCAGTCCAAACCCGGCCGGGAGGCCCTCATCACCCTGCTGGAGAAGGCGCGGGACGGCATCGAGCGCAAGACCGGCACCATCATACGGCAATAACAGATCCCTGAGCGGCGAAACGCATCCTCTTCCCATAGGGCCATGCGCTTCGCCGCTTCCTGTTTCGTACTTTTGTCATATTTGATGAAAATCCGGCGATCCGCGCCACGATCCGAAGGGATTTGTCCGCTTATTGCGGACACAGGCCGCGTTTTCGCCCTGTACGGCGCTCATTTTGGTTTTTTTGTCGAATTGCTAAAAATCTTTTAGGCAAACAGTCAAATTATTAGTTGAAATCTTCCATACTTTTCTGTATAATGGACCCAGCAGGATCCCTACATGTTTTGGAATCATAAAAAGGAGGAAAATTTATGAAAAAGTTATTGGCACTGCTGCTGGCTTTTACCATGGTGTTTGCCCTGGTGGCCTGTGGTGACAGCGGCGGCGACAGCGACGCCAGTTCCATCAAGATCGGCCTCATCTGCGTTCATGACATCAACTCCGGCTATGACGCGGCCCATATCGAGGGGCTGACCGCCGCCTGCAAGGAGCTGGGCATCGAGGACAGCCAGATCGTATTCAAGTACAACATCGCTGAGAACGAGACCTGCTATGATACCGCCGTGGACCTGGCGGAGGAGGGGTGCGGGATCATCTTCTCCGACTCCTATGGTCATCAGGACCATATGCTCAACGCGGCCAGCGAGTATGAGGATGTGATCTTTGTGGCCTGCACCGGCGACAAGGCCGCCTCCTCCGGCCTGAGCAACTACAAAAATATGTTCCCCTATACATACGAGTCCCGCTATGTCTCCGGCGTGGTGGCCGGCATGAAGCTGAAGGAGCTGCTGGACAGCGGCGCTGTGGACGATCCCTATGTGGGCTATGTGGGCGCCTATCCCTACGACGAGGTGGTCTGCGGCTACACCGCTTTCTTCCTGGGCATCCAGTCCATCGTCCCCGAGGCCCACATGGATGTGCAGTACACCAACTCCTGGTACGATCCCGTGGCTGAGGGCGAGGCCGCCAACGCCCTGATGGCCAGAGGCTGCGTCATCATCGGCCAGCACGCCGACTCCACCGGCGCTCCCTCCGCTGTTCAGGCCGCCTGGGAGTCCGGCACGGTCGCCTACTCCATTGGTTACAACATTGACATGTTGAGCGTTGCCCCCGACGCCGCTCTGACCTCCGCCCAGAATAACTGGTCTGTGCTGTACAAGTACATGCTGGAGAAGTACATCGCCGGCGAGGAGCTGCCTACCGACTATGCCACCGGCTACGCCGACGGCGCGGTCATGATCTCCGCCCTGGGCGAGAGCTGCGCCGAGGGCACCCAGGAGGCCGTTGACGAGGCCTGGGCCGGCATCAAGGACGGCAGCCTGAAGGTCTTCGACATCAACACCTTCACCGTAAACGGCGAGAAGGTCACGTCCACCCCCGCCCTGGATACGGACGGCGACTTCGTCAAGGATTCCGGCGAGGCCATCGTGGACGGCGCTTTCCAGGAGTCTGTTGAGCGCTCCGCGCCGTATTTCGGCCTGCGCATCGACGGCATCACCGAGCTTAACAGTTAAATCTGTCCGCTATTGCATACGACGCATAGCCATTGGGGGGCTTTTCAGCCCCCCATTCTTGTAACATAAAGCGATCCCACACACAACAAGCCGCAGGGCCCTCTCGAGCCGCCCGCGGAGAAAGGGTGAACGAATTGCAAAATGCTGTCCAAATGATCGGCGTTACCAAGACCTTTGGGCCGGTGATCGCCAACAACAAAGTGAATCTGGACATCCGCCAGGGCGAGATCCTCTCCCTGCTGGGCGAGAACGGCAGCGGCAAGACCACGCTGATGAACATGCTCTCCGGGATCTATTTCCCCGACGAGGGCGAGATCCTGGTCCACGGAAAGAGCGTGACCATCCGCTCCCCCAAGGACGCCTTTGATCTGGGCATTGGGATGATCCACCAGCACTTCAAGCTGGTGGATGTGCTCACCGCCGCGGAGAATATCGTCCTGGGGCTGAAAGAGCCGGGGCGGCTGAACCTGAAGGAGGTCGCCAACAAGGTCCGGGCCATCTGCGACAAGTACGGCTTTGCCGTGGACCCCAACCAGAAAATCTACGACATGTCCGTCTCCCAGAAGCAGACGGTGGAGATCGTGAAGGTCCTCTACCGGGGCGCCGACATCCTCATCCTGGATGAGCCCACCGCAGTGCTCACCCCCCAGGAGACCAACAGGCTTTTCGACGTCATGCGCAACATGCGCGCCGACGGAAAATCCATCATCATCATCACCCACAAGCTCCACGAGGTCATGGCCATCTCCGACCGGGTGGCGGTCCTGCGCAAGGGCGAGTACATCGGCGATGTGGCCACCAGGGACACCGACCCCCAGAAGCTGACCGAGATGATGGTGGGCCGTGCCGTGACGCTGAACATTGACCGCCCGGAGCCCAAGGACCCCCAGAAGCGGCTGGAGATCCGGGATCTGACCGTTCTCAACAGTGAGGGGGTCAAGGCCCTGGACAGCGCCAGCTTCGACGTCTACGGCGGAGAGATCCTGGGCATCGCCGGCATCTCCGGCTGCGGCCAGAAGGAGCTGCTGGAGGCCATCGCGGGTCTGCAGCCCATTGAGGAGGGCGCCTCCATCCGGTACTATCCCGAGGGCGAGGACTCCAAGCTGGAGCTGGTGGGCATGAGCCCGCTGGATATCAAGAAGGCCGGCGTGGGCCTCAGCTTTGTGCCGGAGGACCGTCTGGGCATGGGCCTTGTGGGCGCCATGGGCATGACCGGCAACATGATGCTGCGCAGCTACCGGAAGGGCCGCTCTCCCTTTACCGACCGCAAGGCCCCCAAACAGCTGGCGGAGGACATCATCGAGCAGCTGGAGGTCGTCACCCCCGGCGTCACCACGCCGGTGCGCCGCCTGTCCGGCGGCAATGTACAGAAGGTTCTGGTGGGCCGCGAGATCGCCGCCTCCCCCAAGGTCCTGATGACCGCCTATGCCGTCCGCGGCCTGGATATCAACACGTCCTATACGATCTACCGCCTGCTCAATGAGCAGAAGGCCCAAGGCGTCGCCGTGATCTATGTGGGCGAGGATCTGGATGTGCTGCTGGAGCTGTGCGACCGCATTCTTGTCCTGTGCTCCGGCAGGGTCAACGGCATTGTAGACGGCAGGACCACCACCAAGGAGGAGGTTGGACTGTTGATGACCAATCTGAGAAAGGAGGCGACGAAGGCATGAGCACCCCTGTCAAACGTGAACCCGCTGTCCGCATCGTGAAGCGGGACAGCATCCCCCGCTGGAAATCCTGGGGCATCCGCCTGCTTGCCGTTTTGCTGGCGCTGGTCATCAGCGGCCTCTTTATCTTCGCCGTCACGAAGCTCAACCCGATGCGGGTCTATTGGGCCATGTATGAGGGGGCCTTGGGAACCAGCCGCCGCGCCTGGGTCACGATCCGGGACTCCATGATGCTGCTGTGCATCGGCGTAGGGCTGGCCCCCGCCTTTAAGATGCGCTTCTGGAACATCGGCGCCGAGGGGCAGGTCCTCATCGGCGGGTGCTTCACAGCGGGGCTGATGATCTACATAGGCGACTCGCTGCCCACCCCCCTGCTGCTGGTGATCATGGCAATCGCCAGTATCCTTGGCGGCGCCGTCTGGGGTATTATCCCGGCCATCTTCAAGGCCAAGTGGAACACCAACGAGACGCTTTTCACCCTGATGATGAACTACGTGGCCATCCAGATCACCTCCTACTGCGTGGCCCTGTGGGAGAACCCTCCTGGCTCCAACACCGTGGGCGTAATCAATCAGCAGACCAAGGCCGGCTGGTTCCCGGAGATCCTCGGTCAGCCCTACCTGCTCAACGTTCTGCTGGTGATGGCCCTGACCATCGGCATGTACATCTACCTGAAATACTCCAAGCAGGGCTATGAGATTTCCGTGGTGGGCGAGAGCGCCAACACCGCCCGGTACGCCGGCATCAAGCTCAGCCGCGTCTATCTCCGCACCATGGCTATCTCCGGCGCCATCTGCGGCATTGCCGGCTTTATCGCCGTAGCCGGCGCGGGCCGCTCCATCTCCACGGACACCGCCGGCGGGCGGGGCTTCACCGCCATCATCGTGGCCTGGCTGGCCCAGTTCAACACCTTTGTCATGGTGCTGATCTCCTTCCTGCTGGTATTTCTGCAAAAGGGCGCGATTCAGATCGCCTCCCAGTTCAATCTCAACGACTACGCCTCCAATATCATCACCGGCATCATCCTCTTCTGCATCATTGGAAGCGAGTTTTTCATCAACTACAAACTGGTCTTCCACCACAGAAAGGAGGGCGGCAAATGAGCCAGCTTGTCTCGCTGTTTCAGGCGGCTATCGTCTTTGGGACCGTGATCCTCTACGGCGCCATGGGCGAGATACTGACCCAGAAGTCCGGCAATCTGAACCTCGGCGTTCCCGGCATCATGTATCTGGGCGGCATCGCGGGCCTCGCCGCCTCCTTCTTCTATGAGCTGAACAACCCCGACCCCAACCCGGCTGTCTGCCTGCTGCTCTCCTTTGGGGCGGCGTTTCTGGCCTCCATGCTGGGCGGACTGCTCTTCAGCTTCCTCACCATCACCCTCCGGGCCAACCAGAACGTCACCGGCCTGACCCTGACCATTTTCGGCGGCGGCATCGCCAACTTCTTTGGCGGCAGTCTGAACACCATGGCCGGCGGCGTGGGCCAGATCTCCGTGGCCGCCACCAGCGCCGCCTACCGGGCCAGCATCCCCGCCCTGTCAAACCTGGGGACTGTAGGCCGTCTCTTCTTCAGCTATGGCTTCATGGCGTATCTGGCTATTGTGCTGGCTGTGGCGATGGCCTGGTTCCTGGGCCGCACCCGCACAGGGCTGAACCTGCGGGCTGTGGGCGAGAACCCCGCCACAGCCGACGCGGCGGGCATCAGCGTCACCCGCTACCAATATCTGGCCACCTGCCTGGGCGCGGGGATCTCGGGCCTTGGCGGACTGTACTATACCATGGACTACATCAAGGGCACCTGGGCCAACGACGGCACCATTGAGGCTCTGGGCTGGCTGGCGGTGGCGCTGGTCATCTTCT
Organism: uncultured Oscillospiraceae bacterium; assembly: GCA_902373635.1. Classification (GTDB taxonomy): domain Bacteria; phylum Bacillota; class Clostridia; order Oscillospirales; family Oscillospiraceae; genus Pelethomonas. Next base: position 116,690 of record CABKMV010000002.1, on the reverse strand, counting down.
CCACCTGGAAGCCCCTCCAGGCCATCTGGGGCTCCTACCTCTTCGGCTGCCTGACCTGGCTGTACTTCTACATCCCCGGCCTGACCCGCAGCTCCCAGGAGCTGTTCAAGATGATCCCCTATCTGGTAACTATCGTTGTGCTGATCCTGATCAGCATGCGGAAGAAGCGGGAGAACCAGCCCCCCGCCCATCTGGGTCTGCCCTACTTCCGCGAGGAGCGGTAAACGCGATCATCCCCGGATGCGCTTTTGTCGTGTTCATCGGCAGATCCTGCGCCCTGTCTCCTGACCGGGCACGGGGCGGGCGGCGGGATCCTTCCGTCTTCGTGCGTTCCGGTCGTCAGCCTGACAGTTTCATCATTTTATCCATGCTTCGAGGGAGAGCAGCCAATGCGTTTGGCCGCTCTCCCTTCAGTCTGTCAAGAAACCAGGCATATATCAGGAAGGAGGCGAAGGATAAGGGGGCGCCCGAGGGGGCACAGCCCGCCCCGAACAGGGTCAAATGCCCCCAGCGCCCTCCCGCGCAAGGCGGGCCGGCTCTCCTTACGAAAGGAAGCATAGCGCAGGGGGCTGGACCATCTCTGAAATAGTCCTGTTTTCTTTTGTTAACGGTTCGTAAAACTTGGTTTTTCAGGTATGTTTCAGCTTTTGGATGTATGATGACGGCGAAGCGTCAAATTTTTGCCTGCCGGGGGTGTCCAGGTGAACGCCATCGTTCTGGATTGATTTCAAGAAACCCCCGCCCCGCGTTAGGATAACGCGGGGCGGGGGTTTTGTCCCGCAGCAATTCTGCCCACGGTTTACAAATTGTACCTATAAGGAGCACTCCCCGCATCCGGGAAGTTCTTCGTTTCCTTCCGTTTATTTAGAGAAAATAACCTTTTCACTGTTGAACATCCTGGCCAGCGCCACGACGCCCAGGATGGTGCACACGCCATTGACCGCCACAGTCGCCGCGACGCCCGCGGGGAGCGTGCTGAAGGAGAATATGCCCACCATACACTGCACGCTGTTATAGAGCGGGATGAGATAGGCCGTCAGCTCCTGGGACGCGCCGCCGCCGAACATGCCGGTGATGCCGAGGACCATGACCAGGATCATCAGGGGCATGGCGTAGGTCTGGGCCTCCTTGATGGTCTTGGCAAAGGCGGAGAGGATGGAGATCAGCGTCACCAGCAGCAGCACCGTGGAGAGGATCACCGCCGCCAGCAGCAGGTAGTCCCGTATGCCGTAAATATCGGCAGAGATATCCTCCGACGCCTCGCCCATCAGCTGGGGCAGGGCCAGGATCGTGCCCACCGTGCTGGACGCGCCGGACAGCAGCGCGACGACCGCCAGGGCCAGGATCTTGCCCACGGCGATATCGCTGCGGCGGATGGGGGTGATGAGCATGGTGGCGATGGTGCCCCGCTCCTTCTCCCCGGCGATGGACTCCGGCGCCACCGCCGAGCAGCCGGAGTAGAGGAAGATCATCATCAGCAGCGGCAGCAGCATGGCAAAGTAGGAACCTGCCGCGTCCTCCTGGGTGGCCAGGTCGTATCCATCCCCGCCGGCGTTGACGTCGAATTTGTTTGCCAGCTGGGACTCGTAGGAATCCAGCAGGGCTGTTACCGACATGTAGGCGGACTGGGAGGTCGTGGAAGCGGAGTTGTAGTAGATCTCCACATTGGGGGCCGCCGCGCCGGAGGCGGTGGTGTAGGCCGCCACAGACTCGTCAAAGTTCTCCGGGAACACCAGCAGCAGGTCAAGTTCCTGGTCCGTCACCGCGCTCTTGGCGCTCTCCACGCCGCCTGGCTCCACCCCCTCCACCGGCAGACCCGCCGCCTGCGTCAGGGCCTCCACGGATCCGGGCAGGCTGACCGCCTGGATGGTGGGCACATAGTCCTCGTCCACTCCAATCATGCTGCCCATGGCGGAACCCATGAAACTGTACATCACATAGATCAGGATGCCGGGCAGCAGGATGCTGACCACCATCCGCTTGTCCCCGAAGAAGCGGGCCAGCTCCTTCTTCATAATGGTCAGGATGCTGCTTTTCATTCCGCATCACCTACCGTTTCCTTGTAGATCTCGAAGAACCGGTCCTCCAGGCTCTTCCCGCCCGTCACATTGTCCAGCGTGTCGCAGAGGATCATTTGCCCAGCAATGATAATGCCCACCCGGTCACAGATCTTTTCGATCAAACTGAAAATATGCGTGGAAACAATGATGGTCTTCCCCTGGGCCCTCAGCTCCTGGAGAAAATCCGTGACCACCTTGGCAGTAAGTACGTCCAGGCCGTTGGTGGGCTCGTCAAAAATGATGATATCCGGGTCGTGGACGATGGATACCACCAGCGACACCTTCTGCTTCATGCCGGTGGAGAGGTTGGCCACCTTTACCTCGGCAAAGCGGTCGATGCCGAACTTCTCAAAGAGGACCTTCTTCCGCTTCTCCCGCACGGCGGGATCCACCTTGTGGAGGTCAGAGAAAAAGTCAAAGAGGTAGTTGGGGGTAAAAAACTCCTCCAGCTTCAGCTCACTGGTAAGAAAGCCGATCCGCCCGCGGACCTCGGCCGGCTCCTTCACAATGCTGGCCCCGTCTACCACCGCGTCTCCGCTGTCGGGGCGGATAAGGGTGGCCAGCATCCGCAGCGTAGTGGTTTTCCCCGCGCCGTTGGGCCCCAGCAGGCCGAATATCTCCCCCTCAAAGGCGGTGAAGCTGAGGCCGTCCACCGCCACGCGCACCCTGTCCTTCGTCCTCTCCAGCTTCTGCTGCTTGGCAGAGAGCCGGAAGGTCTTGGTCAGACCCTGTACCTGTAAAATCTCTCTCATAGGTTCTCCTTTCAGGCCCGCTTACGTTTGTCAGCGGCCTCCCTTCCCATGTGGTCCTGCCGCTTTCGGCAGGCGGAAGATCGGCAGTCTATCCAAATAGCCCTGCATGTTCTCCTCCGCCCGGAACCGCCGGGCAGCAGGCCACAAATATATCGATTATTCGATATATCGTTCTGCGATGTATTGAATATATCACCGTACGATATATCTGTCAAGAGGAACTTTCAAAAAGTATCTTATGCGGCCCATGACCAGCAGTATAACAGATGGAATTTTAAAAGTCAACTCAAAAGAGGTAACTATCAGGCATAAAAATGGGTACGCTCATATTATCTCTTTTGAGTTAGGATGTGATGCGCTATCACCACCAATGCAGCGGTCCGGGCGAGGATCCTGGAGCTTTGCGCCCAGCGTGGGATCACTATCAACCGGCTGGCCACCCTCAGCGGCGTGACCCAGTCCACCATCAACAACATCATCAGCGGGCGCAACAACAGCACCACCGTCGCCACCATCAAGAAACTGTGCGACGGGCTGAACATCACCCTGCGGGAATTTTTTGATGTCCCCGCCTTCGACCACCTGGAGCAGGAGATCCGGTAGGTTCTTTCAAAAAAGGAGGGCGCCGGGCCCTCCTTCTCCCTTCATTCCGGCTTTTGCAGCTTCCAGCGGGCGTCCTTGATGGTCAGGGTGCGGTGCCTGCTCCTGCTGCCCAGCATTTTCTCCTTGACCGCCTTTCCGGTGGGCGTGGCGGCCAGGCCGCCCAAGGCTGTCTCCCGGAACTCCACCGGCAGCCGGCGGCCCACGTCGCCCATGGCGTCAATGACCTCATCCACCGGGATCCGGCTCTCGATCCCCGCCATGGCCATATCCGCGGCGGCAATGGCGTTGATGGCCCCGATCACATTGCGCTTGACACAGGGCACCTCCACCAATCCCGCCACCGGGTCGCATACCAGGCCCAGCAGGTTCTTCAGCGCCATGGCCACCGCGTGACACACCTGCTCATTGGCCCCGCCCCGCAGCGTCACAAGCGCCCCTGCCGCCATGGCGGAAGCGCTGCCGATCTCGGCCTGGCAGCCTCCGGCGGCGCCGGCGATGCAGGCCCGGTAGGCAATGACGGCCCCGATGCCGCTGGCAACGAACATGGCCTGCAGCATCCGCTCCTCGGGGATATCCTCCCGCCGGTACAGCGGGATCAGCACAGCGGGCATCACGCCGCAGGCCCCCGCCGTCGGGGCCGCCACGATCCGGCGCATGCAGGCGTTGGACTCCCCCATAGCCAGGGCCTCGGCGATCACCTGGGCGGTAAAATCCCCGCCGATCGTCTTATGGGCGGCGGCATACTCCCGCATCCGGGCGCCCTGGCCCCCCACCAGCCCGCTCAGGCTGCGCCGCTCGCCGGTGTATGCGTCGGAGGCCTCCAGCATAGCGTGCCAAGCCTCGGCCATCTTCGCCATGGAGGCGTCCCTGGACACACGCCGGTTCTCCATATCTGTCTCCAGAACGATCTCCCAGAGGGGCTTTGACTCCCGCCGGGCGGCGGCGAGAATTTCCCGCATGGAATCCAGATTCATCCCCTCAGTCCTCCTTCTCGTAGTAGGTGACGCGCAGGATACCGGGCAGTTCCTCCAGCAGTTTCAGGATAGGCAGCGGCACCGGCTCGTCCATCTCGATCACCATAATGGCGCTGCCGCCCCGCTCGTTGCGGTGGAGGCTCATATTCGCCACGTTTACCCTGGCCTGGGAAAGGGCGTAGGTCACGTCGGCCACATGCCCCCGGTCGTCCCGGTTGTGGATAATCAGTGTGTTGTAGTCCCCCGCGAAGCTGAGGGCCACGCCGTCGATCATGTTGACCAGGATACGGCCGCCTCCGGTGGAACACGCCTGCAGGGCCAGGCACTTGCCGCTCTCCCCCGCCACCTCCATCCGCACGCTGTTGGGGTGGGCGTCCCGCAGATCGATCTCATCAAAGGTAAATTTCAGCCCCCGCTCCTCCGCCACAGCAAAGCTGTTGGGGATATCGAAGTCGTCCGGCGCCATACCCAGCAGCCCGGCCACGAGGGCCTTGTCCGTACCGTGGCCCACGCCGGTTTCGGCAAAGGAGCCGTGCAGATGCAGCGCAGCCTTTACCGGCCTCTCCCCCAGCAGCGTCCGGGCCATGCGGCCGATCCGCACCGCGCCGGCGGTGTGGGAGCTGGAGGGGCCTACCATGATAGGGCCCATAATGTCAAATACGTCGATCATTTCCGCCTTGTTCCCCCCTCTGTCTTGTCGCACCGGTATCATATCATAAAATCAAAAATAGTCAACGAAGTGGCGGAAAATTCTTTCCGCTTTTCCGCCGCCATTGCAATCCGGCTCTCTTTTCACTATAATGATGTTTATAAGAGTTTTGAAACGGGGAAACCTCCCTTTGGAAAGGAGAGCGCGCCATGTCCACCCTGCTGCTGAAAAACATACGGGCCGCCGTCACCTGCGACGACGCCGACCGCGTCCTTGAGGGGACCGACCTCTACTGTGAGGACGGCTTTCTCCGCGCCATGGGCCCTGGCCTGGAGCGGGAGGCCGACGAGGTCCTCGACTGCACCGGGATGCTGTGCTATCCGGGCCTTGTGAACACCCACCACCACCTGTACCAGTGTTTCTCCCGGAACCTGCCCCAGGTGCAGAACATGGAGCTGTTCGACTGGCTGCGGACCCTGTATGAGATCTGGAAAAACCTGGACCGGGAGGCAGTCCGCTTCTCCTCCCTCACCGCCATGGGGGAGATGATGAAGCACGGCTGCACCACCTGTTTTGACCACCACTATGTCTTCCCCGCCGGAGCCGGGGACCTGCTGGGCGCCCAGTTCGGCGCGGCGGAGGAGCTGGGGATGCGCATGGTCTGCTCCCGGGGCAGCATGGACCTGAGCAAAAAGGACGGGGGCCTGCCCCCGGACAGCGTGGTGCAGAGCATCGACGCGATCCTGGCCGACAGCGTCCACGCCATTGAGACCTACCATGACCCCCAGCCCGGCTCCATGCGCCAGGTGGCGCTGGCCCCCTGCTCCCCCTTCTCCGTGTCGGCGGACCTGCTGCGGGAGAGCGCCAAGCTGGCCCGGCAGTACCACGTCCGGCTCCACACTCACCTGTGCGAAACCAGGGACGAGGAGGACTACATGCTCCAGCGCGAAGGTATGCGCCCCCTTGCCTTCATGGAGACGCTGGGCTGGATCGGCAGCGACGTGTGGTACGCCCACGGCATCCACTTCAACGATGACGAGCTGCGCCTGCTGGCCCGGACGGGCACCGGCGTGGCCCACTGTCCGGCCAGCAACATGAAGCTCTCCTCCGGGGTGTGCCGCATCCCGGACATGCTGGAGCTCGGCGTGCCTGTGGCCCTGGCCCTGGACGGCAGCGCCAGCAACGACGGCAACAGCCTGCTGGAGGAGCTGCGCACCGCCTATCTCCTCCACCGCCTCCACTACAGCCGCCGGGCCCCCTCCGGCTACGACCTTCTCAAGATGGCCACCCGGGGCGGCGCCAGGGTGCTGGGCCGGGATGACATCGGTTCCCTGGAGGTAGGGAAATGCGCGGATCTGTTCCTCATTGACAGCAGGCGGCTGGAGCTGGTGGGTGCCTGCCTCGACCCCAGGAGCGTGCTGGGCACCGTGGGCGTGCGGGGGCCGGTGGACTGCACCGTCGTCAACGGCAATATCACCGTGCGGCAGGGCAGGCTGGCCGGCTGGGATGAGGACGCCCTCTCCGCCCAAGCCAATCAGGTCTGCGCCGCCTATCTGTCGAAATAGTCCCATATGGATAAAAAAAGAGGAGTGACTGTCCGTCACTCCTCTGGTTCCTGATAGCGGGCCCGGTATCTGCGCATACTCTCTGCGAACAGCTCCCCGTTGGTGGGAGGCGTGTAGGTAATGGCGTTGGCCCCGGCCTCAATCGTGGCCATGATCGTCTCCTCTGTTGGGCCGCCGGTGGCGATGATGGGGACGTCCGGGAACTTCTCCCGGATCTTCCCCACGATCTCCGGCGTCTGGGACGCGCCGGACACGTTCAGGATGTCCGCGCCGCAGGCGATGCGCTTCCCCACGTCCATCTGGGTGGACACGATGGTGGCGATCACCGGGATGTCCACTGTGGCCTTGATCTGGAAGATGGTCTGATCCGTGATAGGCGCGTTGACCACCACGCCGTAGGCCCCCTGGTGCTCGGCATAGGCCGCCAGGCGCACTGACCGGCCGCCGTTGGTCACGCCGCCGCCCACCCCCACGAATACAGGCACGTCAGACACGCTGATGATCGCCTGGGCAATGCTGGGCTGGGGGGTGAAGGGATAGACCGCGATGATGGCGTCGGCGTTGACGTTTTTGATAATGGCCACGTCTGTGGAGAACACCAGGGACTTGATGCGCCGGCCAAAAATACGGATCCCGCTGCACTTGGAGATGCAGGCCGGGACCTCCAGCAGGTGGCTGCGCAAGGTGCCGTTATAAGATGGTACTACCTTTTGCAATGGATGCTCCTTTCTCAACACAGCGTCCGCCCGCCCGCTTGGCGTGGCGGGTCCAACAGTTACTTTCTTTCAGTATACCAAATTTTAGCGTCCCGCTCAAGTGACCGGCGCCCTATATTCGTGAATATGCTGTAAACAATTTGTTAAACCATTTTGACAGGAGGATCCATCCATGACGGAAAAAATCTCCATTCGTCGGCAGGACCGCCTGCCCGCGCCGATGATCCATCTCGCCAGCGCGGAGGATCTTGCCGCGTGGTACGTCTCCCAGCTGGCCTGGGAGCTGGAGCAGGGCCAGACGGAGCTGTCCATCTCCTGCTTCGACACCGCTCCTATGGGCTATGGGAGCGTCCAGGCCGCCTACGCGGTCCTCCGGGCGGTGACGGGCTTTCTCTATGACCACCCCCAGGCGGAGCATCTGTCCATCCTCTGCGGCGATGACGAGGCGCTGCGGGCTTACTCCTTTCAGTGGAATATGTGGTACGCCGAGCATAAGCCCGGGCACGGGACCTGACCGGCGCGGCACTGTATGAACGGCGGACGCAGGTTTCCATCACTGTAACTATTTGTCATTTTCTGTTGCCGTTTTTCACTTGCTTTTCTCCCCGCTTCGGGAGATAATGGACTTGTCTAAAACTGTCGAAGGAAGTCTCCCGCCATGAACCGAGTCCTCTCCCTTGTTCTCATTTTCATCCTGCTGCTCTCCTGCGCCGGCTGCGTCGGGCAGGCCATCCCCGCTCTCCCTGACGAGGAGGACATCTCCTCCCAGTCTCCCTCCTCCGAACAGGACAGCGCGGCAGAGCCGCCTCCTGACAGCGGACCGCCGGAGGAGGAGCTCCCCGCTCCTGTTGAGGAGCCGGAGGAGCCCTATGTCCGGGTCATCGATCCCGCGGCCCCCATGGTGGCGCTCACCTTCGACGACGGCCCCCATGAGACCTATTCCGACATGATCCTGGACATCCTGGAGGAAAACCACGCGGTGGCCACTTTCTTTGAGGTGGGGCGCAATGTGCTCAACTATCCGGAACCGGTGGCGCGGATGAAGGCGCTGGGCTGCGAGGTAGGCAGCCACTCCTACCGCCACGGGGATCTGAGCAAGATGAAGAAGAGCGCCGTGCTCCAGGATCTGCAGACCGCGGACGAAGCCTTCGCCGCCGCCATGGGCTCCGCCCCCACACTGCTTCGCCCGCCCTATGGGGCGGTGAACAAAACCGTCAAGTACGGCACAGGCCGCAGTGTGATCACCTGGACAGTGGATACGGAGGACTGGCTCAGCCGGGATACGGATACCGTGGTCCAGTACGTCCAGTCCCTCTCCTCCCTGGACGGGGAGATCGTCCTGATGCACAGCACCTATGACAGCACGGTGGAGGCCGTCCGCATCCTGATCCCCTGGCTCATCGAGCAGGGCTACCAGCTGGTGACGGTCAGCGAGCTGATGGCCTATTACTATGGCGAGCTGCCCGCCCCCGACCAGTTTTACGGCTACACCTATTTCACCACCCACGGCAGGACGGACACCCCGCTCCAGCTGCCTGACGAGCCTCCGGAGATAGAAGTCCCGGAGCAATCGCCGGAGCAGGCGGCCCCATCCCAGCCTGCCGCATCCCCTGCTCCCTCCACGCCGGCGCCTTCCGTCCAGGCGCCGACGGAAACCGGCACGCCCCCTGCGTCTGATACGCCGCCCGCGAGCGAAGCGCCGGCCGCCCCCCCGGAGGACGCGGGCCTTGCCGGGGAATCGGATCCCGAGGAGTCGGAGCTCCCCGGCCAGGAACCTGTTCTTCCGCCGGAGGGCGAAACTGAACCTCCCGGCATGGAACCTGGCGCTTTGGCGCCGGAAGAGGGCTATTATTGTAATGATTATGATGAAATCCTAAAAATCAAAAAGGAAGACGACGGCACATATCACATCGAATACAGCATTACCCATTTGCTTTATGTGGAAAATGCGGTCGGAATGTATGATTCTGAAACCGGGATCCTTACCTTCAGCGGCAAGGATGCCAGTGGAAATGAGATAAAAGCGGAGATCAAAAATAAGGGCGCTTATTTGGAGGTCACTGTCACACAAAGCAGCTATAAAGATGTTGTCGGAACAACGCAGAATTTCTTCCAGGCAGATGCGGATCAATAGGCAATTTGCTCCAGTCTGCGGCAGTGAACAAATCAAATATACATAAAAATGTCCCCGACGGATCGTCGGGGACATTTTTTATCATCATTTCGCCGCCTCAGGAACCGGATTTTCTCCCTTGTAATCCAGCAGGCTGAAATAGTAGGCGTGCTTTTTCTTGTACTGTTCATTGAAGAACTGGTCGTTCCCCTGGTGGAGATAGCGGGTGTAGTCGTGGTGCTTGGTGATGGGGCAGTTCGGGGTCATGGAGATGGTATAGATCCCCACGTTGGAGCACTGGTCGGCGATCCTCTCCGCATTGACCAGCACGTCCAGGAAGGTAAGGCCCGCATACATCTTGCACTGGCCCTCCCGCATGCGGCGGATATGGTTGTCACGCAGGGTCGCCACCAGGTCGTCGATGACTTCCTCCACGGGCTCGATCCGCCTGGTTGCGTCCAGGTCCCCCTGGATGAAGCCGTCGCAGGCGTACTCCAATATCTCCGCCAGCGCCTGGGTCAGAATGCCCAGCTCCCGCCGTGCGGTCTCAGAGAACTCCATTTTCCTCTCCCGCAGCTCCGCGGCGTTCTCCGTCAGGTTCACCGCGTAGTCGCCGATGCGCTCAAATTCGGAGAAGCACTGGATGTAGTAGTTCAGTGTGTCGCTGGTGCCGGCGGCGTTCAGGTGGGAGGACAGGCGGATCAGGTAGCCGTCCACCGCATCGGCCAGCCGGTCGATGTGCTCCTCGTTCTGGAGGATCACATCGATAGCGCCCTGGTCGTAGTTCTCCAGCACATCCAGGGCGCTGATGACGCCCTCTTTTGCCAGGCGGGCCATGGTGCTGATGGCCTCCTTGGCGCTGGACAGCGCCAGGGCCGGCGAGGTAAAGAGCTTGTCGTCCAGCATCTCCAGCTCCCGGTCCACATTGGCGCCCACCTGTTTGTCATCCTTGACGATGATATAGCTCATTTTCTCGAAAGTGCGAACCATGGGCAGCAGCAGCACAGCGGTGCTCAGGCGGAAGAAGGTGTGGACGTTGGCGATGTCCCCGGGCGTCATGACCTTGTCCCAGATCCAGTCCAGCCACCCGGCATTGTAGCCGATCAGCAATGCCACGACAATGATCACGCTGGCAAAAAGGTTGTAGAGGATGTGGATTACGCCTGTCCGCTTGGCGTCTGCCTTGGAGCCGATGGAGCAGACGATGGCGGTGGTAACGCAAACGCCGATGTTGACGCCAATAATGATTGCGTATACGGAGCTGAAGGTCAGGGCCCCGGTGGTACACAAAGCCTGCAGGATACCAATAGTAGCCGAGGAGCTCTGGATCAGGAAAGCCACGCCAGCGCCGGCCAAGAACCCCAGAATCGGGACCTCGGACAGCTGTTCGAGAATCTGAGCAAAGGCTGCGGACTCGGACAGAGGGCTGACAGCGGCGGTCATGTTCAATAGCCCGGTAAAAAGGATGCCGAAGCCCATGGCAAGGCTGCCGGCAGTATCGGCCTTGCGGCTTTTCACCACCATGATCAGCAGGATCCCCAGAATACAGGCCAGCGGCGCCAGGGTGGAGGGCTTGAAGAAGTTCATCCACGAGCCGCTGCCCGCATCCACATCCAGCAGCCGGATGATCTGGCCCGTAACAGTAGTGCCCACGTTGGCGCCCAGCACGATCCCCACCGACTGGCGCAGGCTCAGCAGCCCCGCGCCCACAAGGCCGGAGGTCAGCACGATGGTTGCATTGGAGCTCTGGATCACCGCCGTGACCACTAACCCCAAAAGGAACCCCATTACTGGGTTCCCCGTCACCTTCTCCAGCGCGCTTTTCAGCGCCTGGCTGGACCCCTGCTTCAGCCCGTCCCCCATCAGGCGCATGCCGTAGAGGAACAGCGCCAGGCCGCCAAACAGCGAAATCACATCAAAGATATTCATCTCTTTTGTCCAGCCGCCCCTGGCGGCTATTCTCCTATCCCAAACAAAATGCTCACCTATCATTCTAGCGAAAACCTTCGACAAAGTAAAGCGATATTTTACATGAATTTTACCGTACAAGGCGCGAAGATTTAACATAACCTTGCCACAGGCGTTGCGCTCCGGGGAAAAATATAGTATCATATGCCATATATCGGGGCCCCGCGGCGGTCCTGGCACAGGGAAGGAAGCCACTATGAAACGGCAAAAACGCGCAAAGCTGTCCAGCCTCCAGATCATCGCTCTTGGGTTCTTTATCATCATCCTCGCCGGGACATGCCTGCTGATGCTGCCCTGCGCCACCCGCCTGCCGGGCGGCGCGTCCTTCGGCGAGGCCCTTTTCACCGCCACCTCTGCCACCTGTGTGACGGGGCTGGTGCTGCGGGACACGGCCACCTACTGGAGCGCCTTCGGCCAGGTGGTGATCCTTCTGCTGATCCAGACCGGCGGCCTGGGCTTCATGACCATCGCCACGCTGTTCCTGCTGCTGCTGCGCCGCCGGCTGGGGCTGCGGCAGCGGGAGGTGGTGGTGGACAGCGTCAGCTACTACCAGCTGGGCGGGCTGGTCCCCTTCATCCGGCGCATCTTCTTCGGCACGCTCCTGGCGGAGGGACTGGGGGCGGCGCTGCTGTCCATCCGGTTTGTCCAGGATTTTGGGCTGGGCCGGGGCCTCTACTACGGCGTGTGGCACGCCGTGTCCGCCTTCTGCAACGCGGGCTTTGACCTGATGGGGGCCCACAGCGGGGAGTTCTCCTCCTTTGTCGCCTACGGCGGGGATCCCCTGGTCAGCCTCACGCTGATGGGGCTGATCCTGGTGGGCGGCGCGGGCTTCCTGGTGTGGGACGACCTGGCGCGGAACAAGCTCCGCTGGCGGCGCTACCGCCTGCAGACCAAGATCGTGCTCTTTGCCAACCTGGTGCTGGTGGCGGGCGGCGGGCTTTTGTTCCTGCTGCTGGAGCGAAATAACCTGGGGGCGGGCAAGCCTCTGGGCCGGCAGGTGCTGGAGGCGCTGTTCGACGCGGTCACGCCCCGCACCGCCGGCTTCAACACCACCGACACCGCCGCTCTCTCCTCGGGCAGCCTCCTTCTGACCATGGTCCTCATGTTCATCGGCGGCAGCCCCGGCTCCACCGCCGGCGGCGTCAAGACCACCACGGTGGCTGTTATCCTCCTGCACACCGTGGCCGGCATCCGCCGGGAGCAGAGCGCCAACGCCTTTGGCCGCAGTATCGGGGACGACGCGCTGAAAAAGGCCACCAGCGTCCTCTTCACCAACCTGTTTCTGGCCCTGTGCGGCGCGCTGGCTATCTGCATCATCCAGCCCCTGCCCCTGACGGAGGTACTCTTCGAGACCTTCTCCGCCATTGGCACTGTGGGGATGTCCACCGGCGTCACCCGCAGTTTGGCCCCCCTGAGCCAGGCGGTGGTCATCTTCCTCATGTTCTGCGGCCGGGTGGGGAGCATCTCCTTCGCCGTGGCCCTGCTGGAGAAAAAAGCCCAGCCTCCTGTGACGCTGCCGCAGGAGCGAATTACCATAGGATGAGGTGAAACGCTATGAAATCATTTTTGATCATCGGCATGGGGTCCTTCGGCCACCATCTCTGCCGGGCCCTGGCCCAGCAGAGATGCGAGGTCATGATCGTGGACCGCTCCAGCGAGGCGCTGGAGGACATGCTTCCCCACGTGGTCAGCGCCAAGGTGGGGGACTGCACCAACGAGGAGGTGCTGCGCTCCTTCAGCGTGGAGAGCTTTGACGCCTGCTTCGTCTGCCTGGGCTCCAATGTACTCAGCAGCCTGCAGATCACGAGCCTGCTCAAGGAGCTGGGGGCGAAGAAAGTATTCAGCAAGGCCGACGACGACATGCAGGCCAAGTTTCTTCTGCGCAACGGTGCGGACGAGATCATTTATCCCGAACTGGAGGTGGCCACCAGCCTGGCCGTCAGCGAGAGCTCTGACAGCATCTTCGACTGTATCCGCCTGACCGCCGACTACTCCATCTATGAGCTGCAGCCCCTCAAGCGCTGGCTGGGGAAGAGCCTGCGGGAGCTGAACTTCCGCGTGAAGTACAATCTGACCGTCATCGCGGTGAAAAAGGGCGCTGTGATCCGTCCCAACCTCCACCCCGACTACGTGTTCAAGGAGGACGAGCACCTGCTGGTGCTGGGCCGGGGAGAGGATATCCAGAAGATCATCCGCTGACGCCCTTTTTCGCCCCTGCCTTCTGATCGGAAGCGGCGCTGCGGCTTTTGCCGCAGCGCCGCTTCCGACTGTCAAAAAGTCTAAAGTCTTCGGTTTTTTCGGCCAGAGGACGTATCGGAGAGTCCGCCCTGCCCTTTCCATACACTGGTATCTGAAAAAGTTCCGATCAATCTGCACAAGGATACGCCCCGGCGTTACTGTAAGATTGCCCAAAATGACACTTGCAATTTTGTATAACTCCACTATAATCATTTCGATTTTGAAATCATTTTTGCAACGAGGTGTCTATGACAAAAGATCTCACCCGCGGCAGCCCCATGCGCCTGATCCTCAGCTTCGGGGTGCCGATCCTCTTCGGCTATCTGTTCCAGCAGCTCTACAACGTGGTGGACACCGCCATCGTGGGCAAAGCCCTGGGCGGCGCGGCCCTGGCCGCAGTGGGGTCCACCGGCTCCATCAACTTTCTGGTGGTGGGGTTCTGTGTGGGCATCTGCGGCGGATTTTCCATCCCGGTGGCCCAGCAGTTCGGCGCGGGCAACCACCAGCAGCTGCGCCGCTATGTCACCGGCGGCGCCTGGCTGTGCATCCTCTTTGGCATTGTCATGACCGTCGTGACCGTCCTGCTCTGCCGGCCCATCCTCACCGCCATGAATACGCCGGCGGATATCTATGAGCGGGCTTACTGGTACATCGTCACCATCTTTGCCGGGCTGCCCGCCTATTTCCTCTACAACTTCGCCGCCGGCATCCTGCGCGCGCTGGGGGACAGCCGCACGCCTGTGGTGTGGCTGATCGTCGCTTCCCTGGTCAACATCGTGCTGGACATTGTATTCATCCTCTCCTTCCACATGGATGTGTTCGGCGCCGCCTTCGCCACCGTCCTGGCCCAGGGCCTGGCCGGCATAGGCTGCCTGGTCCGGATGTGCCGTGGGTTCCCCGTCCTGAAAATGGAGCGGGAGGACTGGCGGTGGGACTGGGCGCGGACCGGCAGGCTGTGCCTGATGGGGCTGCCCATGGGGCTCCAGTACTCCATCACCGCCATTGGCAGCGTGATGATCCAGGCCGCCGTCAACAGCCTGGGCACCACCTATGTCACCGCCGTCACTGCGGCCAGCAAGGTCTCCATGTTCTTCTGCTGCCCCTTTGACGCCATGGGGGCCACCATGGCCACCTACGGCGGGCAGAACGTGGGGGCGGCCAAGTGGGAGCGGCTCCACCAGGGGATGCGCGCCTGCGTGCTGCTGGGCGCCGTCTATTCCGTGCTCTCCCTGGGCCTGCTGTACTTCTTCGCCGACCCGCTGAACATGCTGTTCCTGGACGCCGAGAGCGCCTCCCTGCTGCCGCTGGCAAAGCGGTTCCTGGTGATCAACGCCGCCTTCTACTTCCCCCTGTCCCTGGTGAACATTGTCCGCTTCATGATCCAGGGCATGGGCTTCTCCCCGCTGGCTACGCTGGCGGGCGTGCTGGAAATGGCGGCACGGGCCCTGCTCAGCTGCCTGGTACCGGCCTTCGGCTTCATTGCCGCCTGCTACGCCTCCCCCGCCGCGTGGATCCTGGCGGATCTGTTCCTGATCCCCGCCTATTTCTACTGCTGCCGCCGCCTGCGGCAGCCGGATCCCACCGGCGTGCCGGCCCTGGGCAGCCAGTCATCAACGCCCTCAGAAAGAGCCCCCGTTGCGTGAGCGGGGGCCCTTAGCGTGTCAAAAAAGTGGCTGTGCCACTTTTTTGAAGAGGGAAGCGCTGCGCTCTGCGCCTCGGTTGTCCGCTGAAAGCGGACAATTCGACGCTCGCTCCGCGAGAAGTGTTTTTCCGACGTACACGCCGCCGGAAAAACGATTTGATTTCTTTTCGCCGTCTCCGGACGGCGAAACTCTGCGAGGCTTTTTAACAGACTGAAGAGCCCCCGCTGCGTGAGCGGGGGCTCTTTTCTTATCTCACTCCTCCGGGCAGATGTCCACAAATGGCACTCCCTGCCGGAGAGCATATTCCAGCGTCCTGCGTGTGCCGCCCTCCGTGCCGTTGTAGACGGCGATGACCAGGGCGCTGTGGTCCACCATATAGCGGTTGCGCCGGAGCATACAGCCCGGGGTATACCGCTCCTGCACCAGCGTCTCCATGTCGCACGCTGCTACCAGCGCCCTCCATCGCTCCTGCTCCTCCCGCGTCCAGCCGCCGCTCTGGGTGGCGCAGGGAATGGCCGCCTCCAGCGTGACTCCCTCCCGGAGCCGCCGCAGCTCCAGCACCGCTTCCGCGAAGTAGAAGTCACAGCCCCTGGCCATGCCGCAGATAAAGTGCCGCATCCCCTCCTCGTAGGCCGCCTCCACTGCGTCCCACAGCCGCTTTTTCAGCGCCGCGCACCTGGGGTCACGCTCGTTATCCCCCCACGGCAGCTTTTCCGGCCGGTGGCCGGTGAAGCTGCAGGTGTGCTCCCGTCTCCCCATCGCTCCGCACTCCTTCCCTCTTTTTGCTAATTATAGAACAAATATTCTTTTTTGTAAAGTAAAAACCTCTTGCATTTTTTCAAGGCCAGTATATAATAAACACTAACAATCGAATCATTCATCTTCAGGGCGGGGTGAAAGTCCCCACCGGCGGTGATGGCAGCAGCCTTAAGTCCGCGACCGCGCAAGCGTTGAACCGGTGCAAATCCGGTACCGACAGTTACAGTCTGGATGGGAGAAGATGTACGCGCTCTTTTGTGGCAGTACTCCGGGGATGGATCGTCTTCGAGTGTATTCTGCAAAGGAGTGTATTTTTTATGTCAACTCTCAAGAGCGCCCACAGGATCACTGTCACCGCCATGCTGTCCGCCGTCGCCTTTGTCCTCATGTTCCTGGACTTCTCTGTCCCTCTGGTACCTGGGTTTATCAGGATGGATCTCTCCGAGCTGCCCGGCCTGCTGGCGTCCTTCGCCCTGGGCCCGGTCTCCGGCATGGCGGTCTGTCTGGTCAAGAACCTGCTCCACCTGCTGATCACCTCAACAAACGGGGCGGGCGAGCTGTGCAATTTCCTGCTCGGCGCGGTCTACGTGATCCCCGCGGGCCTTATCTATCAGAAGCGCAAGACCCGAAAAGGCGCGGTCATTGGGGCCCTGGCCGGCACGGCCGTTATGGCCTTGCTCTCCATCCCCATCAACTATTTCATCTCCTATCCCGCCTATGTGGCGTTCTATGGCCTGCCGCTGGACACGATCATTGGTATGTACCAGGCCATCCGCCCCTCTGTCAACGGCCTGTTGGAGTGCCTTGTCGTCTTCAATCTCCCGTTCACTCTGGTCAAGGGCCTGCTCACTGCCATGATCTGCTTTCTGGTCTACAAGCCGCTCTCTCCCCTGCTGCATAAATAATACCAGAATATTTGTTCGATTTTTCTCTTTTCAAAAAGGCAAAGATGTGGTATGCTGAACTGGAGCATACCACATCTTTCTTCTCGGGGTGAAACAGTTTGAAACGGGCGATCCTGCACTGTGATCTGAACAGCTTCTATGCCTCGGTGGAGCTTCTGGCTCATCCCGAGCTGCGGGAGACTCCCGTGGCGGTCTGCGGCGACCCCGCCAGCCGCAAGGGCATCATCCTGGCCAAGAACGAACCGGCCAAGCGCTTCGGCGTCCGGACGGCGGAAACCATATGGCAGGCCCGGCAGAAGTGCCCGGAGCTGGTCCTGCTGCCGCCCCACCACGACAAATACCGGGAATATTCCCGCCTGGTCAACGCCATCTATGGGCAGTACACCGACCTTGTGGAGCCCTTTGGCATTGATGAGAGCTGGCTGGATATTACCGGCAGCATGCACCTCTTTGGCGGCGATCCTGCCGCTATTGCCGACGGCATCCGGATGCGGATCAAAGGGGAGCTGGGATTGACCCTCTCCGTGGGCGTCAGCTTCAACAAGGTATTTGCCAAGCTGGGCAGCGACTACCGCAAGCCGGACGCCACCACGGTGATCTCCCCTGGCAGCTGGAAGCAGATCGTCTGGCCGCTGCCCCTGGGGAGCCTCCTGTACGCCGGTCCCGCCGCCCAGCGGGCCCTGGCCCAGTATGGCATCCGTACGATCGGGCAGCTTGCCGCAGCGGATCCGGTCCTGCCGGAGCGCCTGTTGGGAAAACTGGGCTATCAGCTCTGGTCCTACGCCAACGGCCTGGATGAGGAGCCGGTCCGGCCCCAGTCCCAGCACGAGCCGGTGAAAAGCGTTGGCAACAGCTTTACCTTCAGGGAGAACCTCACCACCCGGGAGCAGGTGCGCCATGGCACGGCCCTGCTGTGCGACAGCGTGGCTGCCCGCCTCCGGGAACAGTCGCTGTACTGCAGCGCGCTGCAGATCGGGCTGCGGGATCCCGCCTTCCGCAACATATCCAGACAGAAGCACCTGCCCCACAGCACACATCTGATGCGTGAACTGCACAAGGCGGCTATGGAGCTGATCGACGAGATCTGGCAGCCCCCCTCTCCCGTGCGTCTCATCAGCGTCACCGCTTTGCATCTGACACAGCAGCAGGAGACCTTTGAGCAGGTGGATCTGCTGGCGCCTGACCAGCCCGTGCGGGACGACAGGCAGGAGCGGCTGGAGCGCGCTGTGGACGCCATTCGAAAGAAATACGGCGGCCAGGCCATCGCCTTTGGAGACGCCTCAATTCGTACCGAGGAACAACTGGATCAGGAAGAAGAATAGCTGCCCATCAGGGCAGCTGTTCTTATCCCATCTCCTTTGTCAGCGCCTCCTCCAGCTTCTCCAAGGCCCGCTTCTCAATACGCGATACATAGGAGCGTGAAATACCATAATCGGCAGCTAACTCACGCTGTGTTTTCGGTGCTTTTCCATTTAAGCCATAGCGCCGGCGGATAATATCCGCCTCCCGCTCCGTCAGGCACTCATCCACCAGCTGCCGGACACGGAAATGGCTCTCCTGGGTATCCAAATCGTCCAGCATGGTATCCTCTACCCCGACCACGTCCATCAAGAAGAGGTTATTCCCGTCCTTATCTGTTTCCAGCGTATCTGACAGCGACACCTCCCCCTGCAGCTTTTTCTGGCTGCGGAAAAACATCAGCACCTCATTCTCGATACACCGCGCCGCATAGGTGGCCAGGCGGACATTTTTCTCCGGCTTATAGCTGGAGATCCCCTTGATCAGCCCAATGGTACCGATGGAGATCAAATCGTCCTGGTCCACACTTTGTGTATAGTATTTTTTAATGATATGCGCCACCAGCCGCATGTTGTGCTCGATCAGGATATTTCTTGCCTCCATATCCCCCTGTACACTGCGGGCCAGGTATTCCTGCTCCTCCTCCGCGCTGAGCGGTTTGGGAAATGAGCTGGCGTTTCCGGTCAAGTGCAGTGATAAAAACAAGCTGCTCTTCAAAAGCAGCATAGCCGTTGTCAGCACCTCATCGCCTCCTTTCCCTTCACTTTATGTTCCGGGAGACTGTCCCTATGCCCCCGGGCAGCCCGCGCGCCCTTCCGCCTAATTTGCCATACCCCATTTCCATCCGTGAAATTGTGTGCTATAATGGTGGGGATCTCATATAGCCCCGGGGCTGCGCGCGAAAGGATATTCTGCCATGGACATCGCTAAATTTTCTGACTATCGGGACAAGGTGCTGAAAAACTGCTCACAGGTGATCGTGGGCAAAGACGATAAGATCGAACTGGTGCTGGTCTGCTTTCTCTGCTCCGGTCATGTGCTTCTGGAGGACACGCCGGGAACCGGCAAGACCATGCTGCTGCGCGCCTTCGCCAAAACCATCGGCGGCGACTTCAAGCGCATCCAGTTTACGCCGGACCTCCTGCCCTCGGATCTGACAGGGATCAATTTCTTCAACCAAAAAAGCGGCGAATTTGAATTTCGTCCCGGCCCCCTTTTCTCCCACATCGTTCTGGCCGACGAGATCAACCGGGCGACCCCCAGGACCCAGTCCAGCCTGCTGGAGGTCATGGAGGAGCGCCAGATCACTGTGGACGGCGTGACCACCCGGCTCGCCGAGCCCTTCATGGTCATGGCCACCCAGAACCCACTGGAGTCCCACGGGACCTTTCCTCTGCCGGATGCCCAGACCGACCGCTTTTTCATGCGCCTCTCCCTGGGGCGGATGACCCGGCAGCAGGAGATGGAGGTCATTGCCCGCCCCTCCACCCAGGCGCTGGTCGAGGGGCTGGAGCGGGTGGTGTCTGACGAGGAGACTGCTTATGTGCGCAGCGCCTATCAGGAAGTGGAGATGTCCGGAGATGTGCTGACCTACTTAATGGATATTGTGGACGAGACCCGCAGGGAAAACAGCTTTGTCTCCGGCGTATCCACCCGCGGCGCCATTGCCCTCTATAAGGCGTCCCAGGCTATCGCCGCCCTGCGGGGCCGGACGTACGTCATCCCGGAGGACGTCAAGTATATGGCTCCCTATGTGCTGGGCCACCGCGTCTCTCTGGGGAGCGGGAGCCGCGCCGTGGACGGGGAGGGCTTTATCCGCAAGATCGCCGAGCAGGTGAGAGTTCCGCTGGAGGCCATGGGATGAGCGCGTTTTTTGTCATCTTTCTCCTGCTTCTGGCACTGCTGCTGCAAAAGCGCCTGGAGGCCCACAGCCTGGACGCTCTCCGGGAGGACGCGGCTTTTGACGCCTCCATCGTCGAGCCGGGCAGGCCCTTCCACCTGGTCGTCACCCTGGAGAATACCCGGAGGCGGTACATCCCTTTCCTGCGGGTGGAGGGGAACCTCTCGCCGACGTTCCATCTGGCTGCTGAAAACGGGACGGAGGGAGAGAGGGCGGAGCCCAGCTCCGGTTCCCTGGCCTTCTCCACCTGGCTGCGGCCCCGTCAGCAGGCCCGCTTCCAGATCCCGGTCTTTGTGGCCCAGAGGGGGCGGTATGTCCTGCCCAGCCTGACGGTCTGCGGCGGTGATTTTCTGGGCCTGAAAAAATCGGAGCGCGCCATGAACCCCTTCCGGGAGGTGGTCGCCCCGCCCAGGGAGACCCCCGAGCCGGAACTGGGGATCGCGCTGGGGAGCTTTCTGGGGGAGCTCTCCGTCAGCCGGTTTCTCTATGAGGACCCTGTGCTGACCGTGGGATTCCGGGAATACACCGGCCGGGAGCCCATGAAGATGATCTCCTGGAAGCAGAGCGCCCGCGCCCAGGGCCTCATGGTCAAGAAATACGACTACACTGTGGAGCCGTCGGCCGTGGTGCTGCTCAATGTGGACACCCAGTCGGCCAGGAAGCCGGAGCTGCTGGAACAGTGTTTCTCCCTGGCGAGGACAGTCTGCAGGATGCTGGAAGAGCGGGGCGTCAAGTACGCCTTTGCCACCAATGCCGCCATGGCTGGAGCCATGCGTGACCCCTCCCTTGTGGAGGAGGGGCTGGGGCAGCGGCACTTCGCCGTTGTGCTGGAGAGCCTGGGCCGGGCGCTGCATATTCCGAAGTACTCCTGCGACCAGCTGCTGTCTAACTATGCCGGCGCGTACTCCCCGGCCTGCGGGCGTATTCTGATCACCCCCGCCGGGGAGGCGGATAAGAGCCCTGTACTGCCCCTTCTCAAGGGGGCCTCCGGCGGAAACGTGCTGATCATCAGAGGGGAGGCGTTTTATCATGATGATCCTGAACTTTCTTCGGATGCTGTCTGACCTGACCTTTTACGCCTCCTTTGCCGGCCTGATCGCCTGGCAGTTCGGCGCGCCGTCTCTGCTGCCGTTCCTGCTGCTCCAGAGCGCCTGCTTCGGCCTTTCCGCCGGACTAAGAAAGTATAAGGCTTGGCGCATGGCTGTTCTGCTGCCTGGGGTTATGTCCATAGGCCTTCCCTGGCTGTCCCTCTCCGCCCGCCTGACCCTGCTGCCCCCGGCGCTCTATGGGCTGTACATGGCCTGGAAGGGGGAATACGGCCTTTCCTGGGATCACCAGGAGAGGACCTTTTCCGCATTCTGGAAGGCCTACCTCCTGGCGGCCGCTCTTTGTATCCTGGTCGGCCAGTGGGAGGCGGTGCTGTCCGGGTCCCTCCCCTACTGTATCCTCATGCTGCTCGCCTCGGTGGTTCTGCTGCGCACCCTGCGCCACGACCCCTCCGTCTATCTGCAGCGGGGCAACCAGATCGTCAATCTGCTTTTCGTGGCGGTACCGGCGGCTGCGGCGTGGCTGCTCAGCTCGGAGCGCGTGCTGGACGGGATCACCTGGCTGCTGCGCACCCTCTATCTGGAGCTGTGCGCGCCTGTCATCAGCGCCGTCCTGATCGCGGCGGCCTTTCTGCTGTTCGGGCTGTTTAAAGCCCTGGGGTGGCTTTTGTCCCTGTTTGGCGCCAGCGCCTCCTCCCAGGAGCAGGAGCTGACGCTGGCGCCCATCCAGGATGCCCTGGGCGAAGCCCTGGAGTCCGCCGGGGACGGCTCTGCGCTGATCGGGCGGATTTTCCTGGGATTGGCGATCCTTCTCGGGATCTTCATCCTGTTCCGCCTGTTCCGCTGGCTCTCCCAAAAGGATATGGAGCGCGGCGCAGGCGAAGCCTGGAAGGTGACAAGGACCCTGCCAGGGCAGGAGGGATCCCCCGCCGGGGACAGCCGCCCCACCAGTGCGGTGCTGCGGATCCGCCGGCAGTATCGAAAATTCCTGAAGCTGTACACACAGCAGGGCGGCAGATTTGACGCGTCCCAAACCAGCGGCGAGATCCAGACTATGGCGGGACCCATCTTCTCCGATCCGGACGCGGTTTCCGAGCTGCGGGAGCTGTACATCAACGCCCGGTACCACAACCAGGGGACGCGTGAGGACGCCGCCAGGATGAAGGAGCTGTACCTGCGTCTCAAAAAGGATTGACCGTACCGGCGGTCGGTTTCCGCCGTTTTTCTGCTGTATGTCCCTTAACACAAAGAGCCGCCCCGCCGCGGCCCCTGACAGGAAGGAGAATCCCCTATGGCGAAATACATCATGGCCTTTGACGCCGGCACCACCAGCAACCGCTGCATCCTCTTTGACCAGCAGGGCGTTATCCACAGCGCCGCGCAGAAGGAGTTTACCCAGATCTTCCCAAAACCCGGCTGGGTGGAGCACGACGCCCGGGAGATCTGGGCCACCCAGCTGGGCGTGGCGGCGGAGGCCATGGGCAAGATCGGCGCCTCTGCCGCAGACATCGCCGCCATCGGCATCACCAACCAGCGGGAGACCACCGTTGTCTGGGATAAGGCCACCGGCGAGCCGGTCTACAACGCCATTGTCTGGCAGTGCCGCCGGACCAGCGCCTACTGCGACAGGCTGAAGGAAGGGGGCTATGCGGAGGCTATCCGCTCCCGCACCGGCCTGGTGGTGGACGCCTATTTCTCCGGCCCCAAGATCAAGTGGATTTTGGACCATGTCCCCGGCGCAAGGCAGCGGGCGGAAAAGGGGGAGCTCCTCTTCGGCACCGTGGAGACCTGGCTGATCTGGCGCCTCACCGGCGGCCGCGTCCATGTGACGGACTACTCCAATGCCTCCCGCACCATGCTCTTCAACATCAACACCCTGGACTGGGACGAGGACATTCTCAAAGCCATGGACATCCCCCGCTCCATCCTGCCCCAGCCCATGCCCAGCAGCTGCGTCTATGGGGAGACGGACCCCGGCTTTTTCGGCGCCCCCATCCCCATCGCCGGGGCGGCGGGCGACCAGCAGGCGGCCCTCTTCGGCCAGACCTGCTTTGAACCGGGCCAGGCAAAAAACACCTACGGCACCGGCTGCTTCCTGCTGATGAACACCGGGGAGAAGCCCGTCTTCTCCCACAGCGGCCTTGTCACCACTGTGGCCTGGGGGCTGGACGGCCGGGTGAACTACGCCCTGGAGGGCTCCATCTTCGTGGCCGGGGCCGCTATCCAGTGGCTGCGGGACGAGATGCGGCTCATTGAGTCCGCCGCCGACAGCGAGTACCACGCCGGCAAGGTGAAGGACACCAACGGCTGCTATGTGGTCCCCGCCTTCACCGGCCTGGGCGCCCCCTACTGGGATCAGTACGCCCGGGGCGCTATTGTGGGGCTGACCCGGGGCGTGAACAAAAACCACATCATCCGGGCCACGCTGGAGTCCATCGCCTACCAGGTCAGCGACGTGCTGGAGGCCATGAACGCCGACTCCGGCATCGCCCTCACCTCCCTGAAGGTGGACGGCGGCGCCAGCGCCAACAATGTGCTCATGCAGCTCCAGGCGGACATCCTCCAGTGCGCGGTGAACCGCCCTGTCTGCGTGGAGACTACCGCCCTGGGCGCCGCCTATTTGGCAGGCCTGGCCGTGGGCTACTGGTCCGGCAAGGCGGACGTGCTGCGCAACTGGGCGGTGGACCGGGCCTTCACCCCCGCCATCAGCCCGTCGGAACGGGACGAGAAGCTGCGGGGCTGGAAGCGGGCGGTCAGCCGGTCCTTTGACTGGGCAAAGGAGGAATGAGCGCCATGGGCCAGCGTATTTTTCAGGCCATGGAGCGCAGCCCCATCATCGCCGCGGTGAAAAACGACGAGGGCCTGGAGCGGGTGCTGCATCTGGAACAGAAGGTGGTCTTTCTTCTGTACGGCGACCTCTGCGGCGCGCCGGATACTGTCCGCCGGCTCCACGAGGCCGGGAAGCTGGCGGTGGTCCACACCGATCTCATCGCGGGCCTGGGAAGCAAGGAAGTGGCCGTGGACTATGTCCGGTCGGCTGTGGGAGCCGACGGCATCATCAGCACTCGCCCCTCTTTCATCAGGCGGGGCAGGGAACTGGGGCTTTTCACTGTGCTGCGCTTCTTTGTCTTTGACTCCCTGTCCCTGGAGAACGTCCACCGGACTGCCGCCGCGGCCCAGCCCGATGTGATCGAGATCCTGCCCGGCATCATGCCCAAGGTCATCTCCCGCATCGCCTCCTCCTCCAGCATCCCCCTGATCTGCGGCGGCCTCATCATGGACAAGTCCGATGTGATGGAGGCCCTCAGCGCCGGCGCTCTGGCGGTTTCCTCCACCAATGAGCAGGTCTGGCTTTTATAAATTTCGCAAAAACAGCGCCGCCCGCTTGTTCCCAAGCGGGCGGCATAGTATTTCCCTATAGTTCGCTTTTGTGGAGCCAGTCCGCCTTCAGGAAATAAACCGTCAGGATCAGCGCGCTGCACAGCCAGGTGATGGGGTAAGCCCAGAAAACCGATCGGATATCCCCCGTCACGGGCACCATGATCTGGATCCAGATCACCCGCAGCACGCACCAGCACCCCACCATCACGAACATGGGCACCCGGCTCAGGCCCGCGCCGCGCAGCACCCCCGCCACGCCGTTGGAATAGGCCACCAGGCAGTAAGCGAACACAATATTCCGGGCCATCAGCACGCCATACCGGATGATCTCCGGGTCATCATTGAAAATGGAGATCAGCTGCGGCGCGAAAAGATAGATGACAGCTCCTATCGCCTCCGCCACCACCATGGTGGCCACAAGGCCGAAGGCGGCCCCCTTCCTGGCCCGTTCATACTTTTTCGCCCCGATATTCTGGCTGACAAAGGTAGAAAGGGACAGGGAGAAGCTGTTGGCCGGCAGCAGGGCGAAGCCGTCTATCTTGTTGTAGGCGGCGCAGCCCGCCATGGCAATGTCCCCGAAGCTGTTGATATTGCTTTGGACCACCACGTTGGAGGCGGACACAATGGCGTTCTGCAGCCCACCGGGCAGGCCGATGGCGATGATCTGGCGGAGATACTTCCTGGTGAAGCGGATCTCCCGCAGCGTCACCCGGTAGATGGCCTGGGTGCGGAAGAGCCTGTAGTAGACCAGCGCCACGCTCATCCCCTGGGCGATCACCGTAGCCGCCGCGGCGCCGCCGACGCCCCAGCCAAACACCGCCACGAACAGCAGCGTCATCGCCACATTGGCCGCCGCGGAAAACATCAGGAAATAGAGCGGCCGCTTGGAGTCGCCCAGGGCGCGGAAGATGCCGCTGCCGAAATTGTACATCACCGTGGTCAGCACGCCGGAGAAATAGACCCGGAAGTACAGCACGGAATTATCCATCACACTGTCCGGCGTGTTCATCCACCGCAGGATATAGGGGGTGAGCAGGACGCCCAACACGCTCATCACAGCCCCTGAAACCAGGCCGAAGGCAATGGTGGTATGGATCGTGCCGCGCATGGCGTCGTACGCCTCCGCGCCGTAGTACCGGGAGATCACCACGCCGGCCCCCACCGAGATCCCCATCAGCAGGCTGATGAGCAGACTGATGAGGGACGCGGAGGATCCCACCGCCGCCAGCGCCTCCTTGCCCAGGAATTTCCCCACGATCACCGTATCGGCCGCGTTGTAAAACTGCTGGAACAGATTCCCCAGCAGCAGGGGGACGGTAAACAGGACCAGTTGCTTTCCAATAGGCCCCTCCGTCAGGTTGACTCTCTCTTCTTTTGTATCGCTCATACCTCGCCTCTCTCCACCGGCCCTTTCCCTCAAAAAGGTCCTCACGCCAGGTATGCCTCCAACAGCCGCAGGGTGTTGGCAACGCCCTTGCGGTGGCTGCGCTCATAGCCGTGGGAGGCGTATACCCCGGGGCCGATCAGCCCGTGGCGCAGGTCGTGGCCCGCGCGCAGCGTCGCCTCCACATCAGATCCGTAGTGCGGGTACACATCCACCGCAAAGTCCGCCCCGCCCCGCCGGGCGGCGTCGATCAGGGCGGAGACCACGTCATAGTGGTAGGGCCCCCCGCTGTCCTTGGCGCAGATGGACACCTTGCGCTCGTCGCAGCCAAGGCCGTCGCCCACACAGCCCATATCCACGCTGACAGCCTCGGTAACGCCCGCAGGCACAGAGGCGGATCCTCCGTGGCCCACCTCCTCGAACACGGTGATGTGGTGCCACACCTGCCGCCGGGGGACGACGCGCCCCTCCGCCACATCCTTGGCAAGGCCCAGGAGGATGGCCACCGACAGCTTGTCGTCCAGGAAGCGGCTCTTGATAAAGCCGGAGTCCGTGACCACCGTCCTCGGGTCAAAGCAGACGATATCCCCGGGCAGGATCCCCAGCTTCTCCACATCCGCGCGGCTGTCCACCTCCTCGTCGACGACCACCTCCATGGCGTCGTAGCTCCTCTTGGTGTCGCTGTATCCCCCGTTGACATGGATGGAGGCGTTTTTCAGCTGGAAGGTGCCGGTATAGATCTTCCCGGAGCGGGTGACGATCCGCACATTCTCCGCCTCGCCGTTGTTGGGGTTCATGCCCCCCAGGTTGGTCAGAAGGAGCCGGCCCTGGCCGGTGATCTCCGTCACCATACCGCCCAGGGTATCCACATGGGCCTCCAGCAGCAGCCCGTCCTCCGCCGCGGCCGCCGGATTCAGGCAGACCAGCACGCCCCCCTTGCCGGTCATGGCGGGGGCAAACCCCAGGCGGCGGTACTCTGCCGCCACATACTCCGCCGCCATTTTGGTATAGCCCGAGGGGCTGTCGATCGCCAGCAGGCTTACGGCCTGCTCCATACTGTAGTCCACTGTCATTTCAAACTGTTCCATCTTTCGTGTACCCCTTTTTTGAGATATATGGAAAGATTGTACCATATTTGTCCGCCAATGGCAATCCACGATTCCCCTCTTGCCGTTTTTGCGCCTGTCTGCTACAATAGGGATCAATACCAAACGACAGTTCAGGGAGGGGCCCATGGAGCATCATCCTACAGTCAGCATCATTGTCCCGGTCTACAACGCGGAGGCCACCCTCCGCCGCTGTATCGACAGCATTCTCAACCAGGAGTACGCCGACTTCGAGCTTCTCCTGGTAGACGACGGCAGCAAGGACGCCTCCGGCGAGATCTGCGACCAGTACGCCCTGCGGGACAGCCGGGTCCATGTGACCCACAAGAAAAACACCGGCGTGTCTGATACCCGCAACACCGCCCTGGCCATCGCCCAGGGCGACTATCTCCAGTTTCTGGACAGCGACGACTGGATCACCCCGGACGCCACAAGCCTCCTGGTCCGCACGGCGGAAAAAAACCAGTGCGACCTGGTGATCTCCGACTTCTACCGGGTCATTGGGGACCGGCTCTCCCGGAAGGGGGACATCAGCGACGGCGGCGTCCTCAGCCGGGAGGAGTACGCCGCCTATATGATGGAAAATCCCGCCGACTTCTACTATGGCGTGCTCTGGAACAAGCTCTACCGGCGGGAGATCGTGGAGCGCCACCAGCTGCGCATGAACGCGGAGTTGAACTGGTGCGAGGATTTCATGTTCAACCTGGAGTACATCCGCCACGCGGAGACGTTCTGCGCCCTCCCGGTGCCCATCTACTACTATGTAAAGTCCAAGGGTTCCCTGGCAAATTCCAGCCTCGGCATCACCAAGATCGTCAAGATGAAGCTGATGATCTTTGAGTACTACAACCGGTTCTACAAGTATGTCCTGGACGAAGAGGAGTATGAAAAGAGCAGGCTGAAGGTATACCGCTTCCTGATCGACGCCGCTGGGGACGGGGCCGTCCCCCCCTCCATCCTGCCCAGCTCCAAGCGCCTGGGGGAGGAGCGCGCCAGCGCCTGCCCGGAACCTGTGGCGGGAGAGGGGATCCTCGCCGACGCCTTCCGCTGCCGGAAGCTGCTGGAGCACTACCTGGAGACAGCCGCGCTGAAAAACGATCTGACCCTGGCCGAGGCCAAGCTCCTTTTCGCCCTGCCCCAGACCAGCCAGGCCGCCAGCAAAAGCGCCCTGGCCGACTTTGCCGGTATGACGCGCAGCAGCCTGTCCATGACGCTGCAGAAGCTGTCCGCCAAGGGGCTGATCGTGGTCAGCGGGGAATCCCGGCAGCCGGAAGCTGCCGGCAGCGCCGCCGCGCCGCAGAAAAAGCAGCTGACGATCCAGCTCACCCCCCTGGCCGACCCCGTCCTTTCGGATCTTGCCACCGCTCAGCAGGACTACGAGCGGGCCGTTACGGCGGAATTGGATCCGGAGGAGCTGGCGGCCTGCCGGGCGCTGACGGAGAAGATCCGCCTCGGGATCCGGAAGGTCATCTCCTGAGCGGCAGGGCGGTTCCCTGCTGTCCCGCCGGGCCATTTTCGCAAAACAGGACGTTTACCGATAAGCAGAGGGGAGCCGGCACGCATGTGCCGGCTCCCCTCTTGTTGCTCTGCGGTTTACTTTTTGTCTGCCTCGCAGTAACGGGCCAAAATGGCGGCCACCTGGGCGCGGGTGGCAGTAGCCTGAGGTTTCAGCAGGTCGCCGTCGCCGGTGAGGATCCCCTGGGACACCGCCCAGGCCATGGCCTCCTCCGCCCAGGCGCTGACGCTCTCCCCATCGGTGAACCGCCCCAGCAGGGCCAGCTCAGATACGCCGACCTCGGGGGAACCCGCCTGACGGTAGAGCATCGTCACCAGCTGCTCTCTCGTGATGCTGTCGTTGGGGCCGGTTCCGTCGGACACATTGGAGGACACCGCCCAGCTCTGGGCCAGGGCATACCAAGGCGTTCCGCCGTCCACGTTCTCCCCGTCCATACGGCCCAGGACGGTCCACACCATGGCCCGGGTCATGGCATCGTTGGGGGCGAAGGACGTGGCCGTGGAGCCGGTCATGATGCCCTGGGCGTAGACGTAGGCCACGTCCTCATAGAACCAGTCGCCAGTACCCACGTCCACGAAGGGCAGAGCGCCGGGGACGACCGGGGTGTCTGGCTGGTCAGGCTCGGCGGGAGTGGTGGGCTTGCTGGGAATCGTCGGGTTGACGGGAGGGATATAAGGAGGTAGCATAACAATTTCCTCCCACTGAGCAGTATAAACCACACTCCCGCTTACAACACCGATCACAGGGAACCACCCCTTGAAGGTATACCCCTCCTTGTTGGGTACGTCAGGGGCCACTGGGGTGCTGCCCGCCGTCAGATACTGGACGGACAAGCGCTCTTCACCATCAGCAAAGCATACCCAGTAATAGCTGGTCGGTGCACCGCCCTGGTTGGATGCGATCTGAAGCCGCCCATTTCCCATGGGCTTCAGTGCCTCGATTTGTTCCGCTGTGGTGCCGGAGGGCAGAAACAATGTCCCGTTAACTTCCAGTGTGCCGCTGTTGGATAGGCTTTTCCCCTCGGGCACGACCAAGGTGACACCTTCTGCAATGGACAGCATTTCTCCTTCCGCCACGGAGCTGTCAGACAGCAGCGTGACCACGTCACCGCTCTTTGCTTCTGCGAGGCCAGCTTTCAGATTGGAATAGCTGTAAAGAGCCTTAGAATCGTTCGCCGTATGGTATAGCTCGGCATTCAGGGATTCAATTACATATTCAGCAACAGAGGCAGCGAAGTTTCCTCCGGATACAGTGACGACTACATTCGTGGCCTTATCAGTAACCGTCACGAATCCCTCCTCATCCGGATAGACCGCGCTGCCGCCGGCGATCTCTACTTTTGCATTGCTCCACAGATCGAGCGCTGCGGCGCTTGTGCTCTCCACCGCGCCACTTCCTGTCAAGGTAAATGTTCCGTTCGCGACCTCCACAGCAGCGGTTGGTCCAGCGGCCAGAATTTTACCGCCGGACACAGCGGCCGTCCCATTGTTTACACTTAGGGGGTATATTTTGGTAATCGCACATTCCAGCGTGCCGCCAGTCATTTTAAAGCATCCACCGTTGTTGACAAAAATACCGCTTGTACATGATGATCCAGCTTGATCCACCATGAGCTTTCCGCTCTGATCCGGGGAACTATCTTCCAGGATCATTGTCCCCTTGACACCGATCGCTGCTGAAACGGTGGCATCTGTCTGTTTGATGGTAAGGGTATGTCCATCCAGGTCCAGTCGCAGCGTTTTCCCCATCTGAAGATCATACAGCTTTGTCAGGGTCCATGTTACGTCTTTTGTCAGTCTGTAATTGCCGCCTTGTACAGTCGGAGTATTCCAGGCTTCTCCTCCCCAATTTGTATACGTAATACCTTCCGCCCACGCCGGCGATACCAGCGCCAGCACCATACACGCCGCCAGCAGGCTTGCCAACAATCGTCTCTTCATAGTCCTCTCTCCTTCAACGTACATAGTCCCCCTTCTGTTCTGCGCGCAGAACAGAACAAAAGGGTACCCTTTTGCCGCCGGAAAACCCGGCTTTGGTAGGATCAGTGTATCACAGCCGGGCCTGTTTGTACAGGCTTTTCCGAAATTTTTCTTTCTACCGGCCCCGGGCGATCAGCGCCAGCTTCTCCTCCCGGGTCATCCTCTTGATGGCCAGCTCCCGGGCCATGGCCTCCCCCCTGGTGGGAAACTCCTCCCGGTAGACCAGGCGCACCGGCAGATGGGAGCGGGTATATTTTCCGCCCTTTCCCGCGCTGTGGGCCGCCAGACGCCGCTCCAGGTCGTTGGTCCAGCCGGTATAAAGGCTTCCATCCCCGCAGCAGAGAATGTAGGTGTAGTTCATCTCGTCTTCCAAAATGCCTCCCGCACCGTCTCCACCGGAACGCCGTGGGCCCTGGCGGCGGCGGCAAGGTCCTCATACTCCGGCTTGCACTTCACCACGCCGCAGCCCATGCCCGCCTTCCGGCGGATGGGGCCGTACTCCGTCTCCGCCACGGGCGGGTTGGGATCCACCGCCAGGGCATAACGGCCGCAGTCCGTGCGCCGCACGCCGAAGGTGGTGGTGCAGCGGAGGATCTCCCCGGCCAGCCGGTCCGCGTCTGCCGGATGGCACAGGCACTGCAGCAGGACGCCGGGGCGGTTCTTCTTCATCTGGAGGGGCATATAGCCCACGTCCAGCGCCCCCGCCTCCAGCAGCCGCTCCATGGCCCAGCCCAGATCCTCGGCGGTCATGTCGTCGATGTTGGCCTTCAGCTCCGTCACCGCGTCGTTGGGGCCGCTGCCCTCCTCTCCGGTTTCCAGCAGAAAGGCCCGCAGGCAGTTGGCCCGCGGGAAATCCTTGGTGCCGCAGCCGTAGCCACAGCCCAGCACAGTCCCCGCAGGCATGGGGCGGAAGCTGTCCGCCAGGGCTTTCAGCAGAGCCGCCCCAGTGGGAGTGCAGAGCTCGGCGGCCACGTCCCCGGTCGTCACGGGAACGCCGGTCAGCAGTTCTGCCGTGGCCGGCGCGGGCACAGGCAGAAGGCCGTGGGCGGTACGGACCGTGCCGCTGCCCACCGCCACCGTGGACACCGCCACCTCGTCCGGGGAGAGCAGATAGGCCAGATAGCACACGCCGGTGACATCCATCACCGCGTCCAGGGCCCCCACCTCGTGGAAGTGGACCTCCCCCACGCTTACGCCGTGGGCCTTGGCCTCCGCCTGGGCAATGAGCTGATAGACGGCGCCAGCCCGGTCCAGGACCTGGCGGGGCAGGGGAAAGCTGTCGATCACCGCCAGCACCTCCTCCAGGGAGCGGTGCTCGTGGCGGCTGTGGTCATGGCTGTGGGCGTGTGTGTGGTGGTCATGATCGTGGTGGTGATCGTGGCCGGGATAGTCTTGGACCGGGCCGTCCCGGCCCTCCTCCCGCCCGTGGATCACCACGCGCATGTGGGTGCCGGCGATGCCCTGGCGGAGGGCAGGCTCCGCCTCCACCGTCACGCCGGGGATGAGGCGGTTCATATCCGCCAGGAAGCGCTCCTTCTCCGGGCATAACTCATAGAGGGCGGCCATCAGCATATCCCCCGCCGCGCCCATGGCGCACTCTAAATACAACGTCTTCACTTCTCGTTCAGCCCCTTCATCTGGTTGATCCGGGAGGCCAAAAAGCCCGCACCGAAACCGTTGTCGATATTCACCACGCTGACGCCGCTGGCACAGGAGTTCAGCATGGCCAGCAGGGCGGACAGCCCTCCCAGGTTGGCCCCGTAGCCCACGCTGGTGGGCACGGCGATGACCGGGCAGCTGACAAGGCCCCCTACCACACTGGGCAGCGCCCCCTCCATCCCCGCCACGGCGATAACGCACCGGGCGCCGGCCAGGGTATCCAGCTCCGCCAGCAGGCGGTGGAGGCCCGCCACCCCGGCGTCGTAGACCCGGTTTACCCGGTTCCCAAGGGCCTCGGCGGTGAGGGCCGCCTCCTCGCAGACGGGCAGGTCGCTGGTGCCCGCGGAGACGACGGCAATGGCCCCCACCAGCTCACGCTCCACGGGGTTTGCCACCGCCAGATGGGCTGTGGCGCTGTAGGTGTACGGGAACCTCCCCCGCAGCAGCGCCTCCTTCTCCCCGGACAAACGGGTAATCAGGATATTGCCGGCTCCCCGATCCATCATGCACCGGACGATGCCGGCGATCTGCTCCGGGGTCTTGCCCTGGCCGAAGATCACCTCGCCCGCGCCCTGCCGCAGGCCCCGGTGGTGATCCACCCGGGCGTAGCCCAAATCTTCAAAGGGCGCCTGCTGCAGCCTCTTTGCCGCGGCGTCCGTGGATACCTCTCCCCGGCGGACCTGCTCCAGCAGCGCCAGGACTTCTCTCTGTTCCATAGCCCCATCGCCTCACTTTCCCCGACATTATACTAAGAAATCCGGGGAAAAGCAACGGGGAAGCAAAAAAGAAGGGCCGCCCCCGAGGGGCGGCCCTGGCGAACAGGAACGAAAAAATGCCCGTGTTTACTTAGCCCGGTGATTGTAAGCCGCAATGCCCTTGGCCAGCAGGTCCATCGCCCGCTCCAGGTCCTTCTGCTTGAGGACGTAGGCGATGCGGATCTCATTGACGCCCTTGCCGGGGGTAGCGTACATGGGCGCGCCGGGGGCGAACATGACGGTGTCGCCGTTGTCGTCGAACTCCTCCAGCAGCCACCTCTGGAAGTCGTCGGCGTCGTCCACAGGCAGCGCGGCCATGACGTAGAAGGCCCCCTTGGGGCACTTGAAGATCACGCCCGGGATCTCCTGGAGCTTGGCGACCACAGTGTCGCGGCGGCGCTTGTACTCCTCACGGACGGCGTCAAAGTACTCGGGGCCCACGTCGTACAGGGCGGCGGAGGCGATCTGGTCCAGGGTGGCGACGGACAGCCGGGCCTGGCAGAACTTCATGCATTCGCCCATCAGCTCCCTGTTGCGGCTGATGATGCAGCCGATGCGGGCGCCGCAGGCGGAGAACCGCTTGGACACGGTGTCGATGACGACCACGTTGTCGGCGGCGTCAGCAAACTCCCCCAGGGACTGGAGGGGCTCGCCGGCATAGACGAACTCCCGGTAGGCCTCGTCGCCGATGATGAACAGGCCGTGCTCCTTGGCAATATCCACCATCAGGCGCATCTCCTCGGGCGTCAGCACCACGCCGGTGGGGTTGCCGGGGTTGGTGCACATGATGGCCCGGGTATGCTCGTTGATCTCCGATTCGATCCTGGCCCGGTCGGCGTAGTAGTAGCCCTCCTCGGGCGCGGTGGGGACGGGATGGATCCTGGCTCCGGTGGTGTTGACCATGGTGTTGTAGTTGGGGTAGAACGGTTCTGGGATGAGGATCTCGTCGCCGTCGTCCAGGATGCAGTTGAGCACGATCTGCAGCGCCTCGCTGCCGCCGGTGGTGATCAGTATCTCGTCCTTCTCAAAGTGCATATCCAGGTTGTCATAGTACTTCTGGATCGCGTCGATCAGCACGGGCAGTCCAGGGGAGGGGGCATACTCCAGCACAGGCTGATCAAAAGTGCGGATCGCCTCGAAATACTGGGGCGGCGTTTCGATGTCAGGTTGGCCGATATTCAGATGATAGATCTTTTTGCCGGCAGCTTCGGCCGCCACAGCGTAAGGATGGAACTTCCGCATGGGGGACAAACCGCACTTTTGCACCTTGCTGGAAAATTTCATGGTAAGGTCTTCCTTTCTATCATATATCGAGCAAATTCATAAAATTTCGAGGAACCTGTACGCAGCCTCTCTCCTCCGCTTCATTTTAATATAGCCGATAGGGGATGTCAAGAACTCGTGTCCTTCCCTGGAAGACAAAACCCGGTAAACTGTACCGTTTTCCCTTCTTTTGGCAAAATAAATAAAAAATATCTTCTGATTTGCACAGACTTTCCAAAATTGCTTCCCTGCATTGACTTTTCCCGCCAAATCCGTTATCTTAGTAAGTAGTCTGTACCACTGTGTCCGGGCTCCATATCACGAGCTGCCCCGCCACTCCACAAAATGGCGCGGCAGACTGACAAGAAAGGATGTAATCCCGCGTGGACGTGCGGTGTGGCAGTGTGGAGACCTGTCACAAAGGACCGGCGGTTTCGCTCCGCCTCTCCGAGGTGAGTATTGCGGAGGCATTCTCACTAACGTCCGGAACATGGCAACTGTATCCCTGAAGAACGTCATGAAGATCTATCCCCACAGCGGCGACCAGAAGAAGCCCAAGAAGGCCAAAAAAGGCGAGGTAGTCGAGGAGAAGAAGGCCAACCTGCAGGTCACGGAAAAAGGCGTCGTGGCTGTCCAGCAGTTCAATCTGGACATCGCGGACCAGGAGTTTATCGTCCTGGTGGGCCCCTCCGGCTGCGGCAAGTCCACCACCCTGCGTATGGTGGCCGGCCTGGAGGAGATCACCGAGGGCGAGCTGTACATCGACGGGAAGCTGATGAACGACGTGGCCCCCAAGGACCGCGACATCGCCATGGTCTTCCAGTCCTATGCCCTGTATCCCCACATGACGGTCTATGAGAACATGGCTTTCTCCCTGAAGCTGAAGAAGGTCCCCAAGGATGAGATCGACCGCAAGGTCAAGGAGGCCGCCGAGATCCTGGACATCACCCAGTACCTCAACCGCAAGCCTAAGGCCCTGTCCGGCGGCCAGCGCCAGCGTGTTGCCATTGGCCGCGCCATCGTGCGTGAGCCCAAGGTCTTCCTGATGGATGAGCCCCTGAGCAACCTGGACGCCAAGCTGCGTAACCAGATGCGCGCGGAGATCATCAAGCTGCGTCAGAAGATCAACACCACCTTCATCTATGTCACCCACGACCAGACCGAGGCCATGACCCTGGGCGACCGCATCGTCATCATGCGCGACGGCTTCATCCAGCAGATCGGCACGCCCCAGGAGGTCTTCGATCACCCCGCCAACCTGTTTGTGGCCGGCTTCATCGGCACGCCCCAGATGAACTTCTTCGACGCCAAGCTGGAGAAGGACGCTAGCGGCTACTATGTCACCGTCTATGGCGCCCGCATCGAGCTGCCCGAGGACAAGCAGGCCGCTCTGAAGGCCAAGAATACCGCTCCCCAGGATATCACCCTGGGCATCCGCCCCGACCACATCGTCCTGTGCGAGCCCGACGCGCCCCACGCCCTCAGCGCCACTGTGGACGTCACCGAGCTGATGGGCAGCACCATCCACATGCACGTCAACATCTCCGGCAAGGACGCTATCGTGATCCTTCCCACCATCGATCTGAGCACCGAGCAGAAGACCTCCTTCAACTACGGTTCCAAGATCAACATCACTTTCGGCGGCAATGTGGTCCACCTGTTCAGCAAGGCGGACGACAAGGGCCTGCTGTAAGCGCCTCTTCCAATTCAATCAAAAGCCCCTCCGCCGGTGGCGGAGGGGCTTTTTTGTGATTTGCGCATCTATCGCTTCTCATCCGCCCAGGCGCTGCGCACCGTACTGTGTGCGTTTACAGCGTCTTTGATGGGGCGTGCGTCAGCGGAAAATCCGCCCGGAAAAGCAAAAAGCCACGCTATGACATAGCGTGGACTACCATTTCGCCAGAGGGGATCATCGCTCGCTGATAATGATGTCGCTCTCACCGTAGATCATATCATCTACATCGATACCGGTGAAATTGTATGCCATGTTCGCTATCACATCCTTTCTTCTTTTGTCTGGTTTTAGTATATCACATTTTCCACAAAAAGCAAGCCCCTTAATTGTTAAAATTGCATGAACACCGTGCAAATTCTAAAATTGGAGGAAGCCCGCCGCTCAACAGCGGGCCTCCTCCAGCGTCTCTTCCTCGATCAAAGACTGATACAGCCGCTCCGCGGCGGCGCCGAATGCCGGCCCGGAAAAGCGCTCTGCGGACTCCCGAGCCGCCCGGGACATCGTTTCCTGCAGCTTCGGATCGGAACAAAATTCCGCCAGGCGCCGGTTAAAATCCGCTCCATCCTCATACTGCCACCCGTTGACGCCGTTCTCCACCACGCCGTCCATACAGGGGTCCCTCCTGCACAGCACGGGCAGGCCGGAGGCCAGCGCTTCAAAATAGGTCAGCCCCTGGGTCTCACTGGTGGAGGCTGTGATAAAGAGATCCCCCAGGCGGTAGTAGTCCGGCACCTGTTCGTGGGGCACCATGCCCGTATAGATGAAAGGCACAGCACGCGCCCGGGCGTGCTCCAGCACCTCTTCCCTGCTGGGGCCGTCCCCCACGACCAGGAAAACGAAATCACTCCGCCCCGTCTGGGCCAGCTGGTCGATCAGCAGATCCAGGTCCTTCTCCTTGGCGATGCGGCCCAAATAGAGCAAGACGGTTTTATCCTCCGGGATGTTCCAGCGCCGGCGCAGCTCGGCCATGCGTTCGGGGGCGGGCTCCTGGCGGTAAGCCCCCAGATCGACGCCGGTGGGGATCACTTCCACCCGGCAGGCCACCCCATACTCCCGCAGCAGGCGCTCCACCTTCCGGCTGGGGGCCACGATGCAGGCCGTCCGCAGGCCGACCCAGCGGGAAAAGGCGGAGACGACATGCTTCCCCAGCCGCACGCTGGGGATAAAATAGTGGGTATAGTCCTCATAGACCGTGTGGTATGTATGGACAATGGGGATGCCCAGCCGCTCCGAGATCACGCAGGCAATGCGGAAGGTGCTGAACTCGCACTGGGAGTGGACCACCTCCGGCCCCCACTCCAGCAGCTCCCGGGCCAGCGGCCCGGTCCGGTCGGCCTTCAGCCGGGCCCCCGGATAGATCCGCCCCGCGCTGACAGAGCCAATATAGTAGACGTCCCCCTCCCTGTGGGAGTGGAGATCGTTGGACAGCGTCACCACCCGCACCTCATGCCCCAGCGCCTCAAGCTCCCGCTTCAGCAGCAGCACGGATGTGACGACGCCATTGATGACCGGCACATACCAATCCGTCGTAATAAGTATTTTCATGCAAGCCCCTCTGCTTCCCTTTCCGGCTTTTTCTCTATCCGGCATTATACCGGATATTTTCCCCGGAGGCAAGCCATTTCCTTCTGCCCCTCCCTTAAATTGTCAGGC
Source organism: uncultured Oscillospiraceae bacterium (assembly GCA_902373635.1). Lineage (GTDB taxonomy): Bacteria > Bacillota > Clostridia > Oscillospirales > Oscillospiraceae > Pelethomonas. Next base: position 79,069 of record CABKMV010000002.1, on the reverse strand, counting down.
ACTCTTTTTTAAGATTTCCTTTTCTCCACCGGCTATGCCGCGGGCCCGCGGCCTCCTGCGGCAAGGTGAGATCTGATGTTATGCAGTTTCCCGGATCTTCGGTTTTCCCGCTGCACAGGGCAAAAAAACGCCCCCGCTCACTTTGCCGCTGAGCGGGGGCGAACCGGGATCTTTAAATTTTGTCTTATTGTTCAGGCGCCTATACCGGGGCGGCGTCCTGAGCAGGCAAAGCCCCTTGGTTTTCGGACCTGCCGCGAAAACCAAGGGGCCTATTACATCAGTAGATTTGTATGCCGGATTGTTCTTACAGACACTCCATTAAGATCTCATAGACCTCATCGTGGGTCAGCTGTTTGTACCCGTTGGGGAGCAGGTTGGCGCTGTCTGCCACCTGGCGCAGCAGCTCGGGGGTGATCTCCACCCTGCTCCGCAGCTGGCCCAGCCTGGTGGGCAGGCCGCACTCCTGAATGAAGGACGCCAAAGCCTGGATCCCGGCCTCGGCCGCCTCCTCTTCGCTCTTACCCTCAGCAGAAACGCCCCACACGCTGTGGGCAAACCGGGCGAATTTGGTGGGCACGCTCTTGTAAATGCGGCGGTAATAGGCCGGGTGGATCACCGCCAGCCCCTGGCCGTGGTTGCAGTCGGTATATGCCCCCAGCTGGTGCTCGATCTGGTGGGCCTCAAAGTCGGTGAGACGGCCCACCTTCAGGATCCCGTTCTCCGCCATGGCGGAGTCCCACATCAGGTTGCTCCTGGCGGTGTAGTCGTTCATGTCCTTCAGCAGGGCGCGCATGTTGACCACCGTATTGCGCATGACGGCCAGGGCCACCTCGTCGGAGGCGTTGTCCCGGTCAGAGCGGCCAAAATACGTCTCCATGGCGTGGCTCAGGGTGTCGAACGCCCCGGACAGCACCTGGGAGGCGGGGAGAGACAGGGTGTACGCCGGATCCAGGATGGCGAACCGGGGGGCGGCGGCGAACATACCGCCCTTGATCTTGGCCGCCTCGTTGGTAATGACGGCGCCGCCGTTCATCTCCGCCCCGGTGCCGGAGGCTGTGACCACCGCCCCCAGGGGGATGGGCGGCCCGGAGAAGGGCTTGCGCCGGACCATCTCCAGATCCCACAGGTCCTCGTCCGTGACAGCCTGGGCGCACACGATCTTGCAGCAGTCGATAACAGAGCCGCCGCCCACTGCCAGCACCAGATCGGCCTTGCAGTCCGCAGCCAGCTTGGCCCCCTCCTGTACCTTCTTCCAGGTGGGGTTCGACATGATGCCGGTAAACTCGGTGACAGTCTTGCCCGCCGCATGGAGGATGCCCATCATTTCCTCATAGACCCCGTTTTTCTTAATGGAACCGCCGCCATAGGCCAGCAGCACATGGGGGCCATAGGCAGCCAGCAGGGCAGGCAGCTGTGCCTGCGCCGCGCCCCTGCCGAAACAGACCTTGGTGGGATATTCATATACAAAGTTTTCCATAGCGATTGCTCCTTTCGATTTAGTCACGAATAAAATTGGTGTGTATCGCCGGTTCTCGCTCAGGAAGGGGGAGACCTTGCTCCTGGGCAAGCTGCCGGCATTTCAGGAAATAGGCCATATTCCTGCCCAGGACACGCATGGTCCGCATCCCCTCCAGATCCCGCAGGACCTCCTCTGGCGTAGTGCCGTGGACCATGTTCCAGTAGCTGGAGGTGATAATGGGCATCTGCATTAAACCGAAGTATTTATTTATCTGATCCCAGGTGGCGGTGGTGCCTGCCCGCCGGGCGGAGATCACCGCTGCAGCGGGCTTCAGATAAAATCGGCCGCCTCCGCCATTCAGGTCGGCGTAAAAGGTGCGATCCAGGAAAGAGGTGATAGCGCCGGAGGCAGCCGTTCTTGTGTGGGCTGCCATTGACCAGCAATACCTGCATTGCGCCCCCTTTCAACCCTCAAATTTTTCAGATGTCCAGGCCGTTGTCCCGGACATATTCCACCGCGTCCGCATACCAGGCGTCGGCCGCCACGTCGGAAAACCCGGTGTCATTGACAGCCGCGAGGGCAGAGGGGACCGCTGCCAGCAGCACTGCCGCCGCCAGCAAAGAGGACAAAATTTGTTTGAACTTTTTCACATGATTTACTCCTTAATGATCTTTTGCTGGGATTCACTCAACATATTTGTGTCTGTGACAGAAAGCCGGACATGCTTCTCACCTGCAATACGGCAAAATCATGCCCGCCGCTCCCGGATAAAGGCTGTTTTTCAGGCGCATGATTTTGTTCCTGTGCTTCCTATGCAGACTTTTCGATTAAACCTTCCGCGTCAGGCCCGCCAGCATCTCCACCACAGCGGGGTCACGGTGGTCGAAGAAGGAACTGACGCCGGTATCCAGGGCGGCGATAGCGGCCATGTCCTGGTCGGACAGCGTGAAGTCAAACACATTGAAATTCTGCTCCATGCGTTCCCGCCTGGTGCTCTTGGGGATACAGACGATGCCCCGCTGGAGCTGCCAGCGCAGCACCACCTGGGCCACGCTCTTGCCGTATTTGTCCCCAATGGCTTTTAAGGTCTCATTGTGGAACAGGTCGTTATGTCCCTCGGCAAAGGGAGCCCAGCTCTGCATCTGCACGCCCTTGGACTTCATGTAATCCTGGGCCTTTTGCTGCTGAAAGAATACATTGCACTCCACCTGGTTGACAGCGGGCGGCATCTCGTTGAAGGCGATCAGGTCGGCCAGCCGGTCCGGATAGAAGCTGCACACACCGATGGCGCGGATCCTGCCCTCTCTGCACAGCTCTGTCATGGCCCGCCAGGCTCCGTAGTAGTCGCCCAAAGGCTGGTGGATCAGATACAGGTCCAGATAGTCCAGGTCCAGCCGCTCCATGGACGCCTGGAAGCCCCGCTTGGCGCCCTCATAGCTGGCGTCGGAGATCCACAGCTTGGTGGTGATAAACAGCTCCTCCCGGGGAAGTCCGCATTTCTTTACCGCCGCGCCCACGGCCTCCTCGTTGCCGTAGGAGGCGGCGGTGTCGATGAGACGGTAGCCTGCGTCGATGGCGTCCAGAACCGCTTTCTCGCACTCTGCCGCATCCCTGATCTGATAGGTGCCAAAGCCCAGTTGGGGCATTTTAACGCCGTTATTTAAGGACACATAGTCCATATTGACACATCTCCGTTCGAACTTATTTCAATTTCTGATACTCCATATCATCCACGGCCTCCAACCACTGGGCGGAAGAACCGGGAACAGCAATGGCCACATGGGCAAACCAACTGTCCGGGGCGGCCCCGTGCCAATGTTTCACCTCTGGCGGAATGTTCACCACATCGCCTGGATGCAGTTTCCTTGGTTCTTTGCCCCACTCCTGATAATATCCCCGGCCTGCGGTACACAAAAGGATCTGCCCGCCATTGTGGTGGATATGCCAGTTATTCCGGCACCCCGGCTCAAAAGTCACATTGGAGACGGAAACACCCTCGGTACTCAAAGGGCAGAGGAAACTGGCCCCACTGAAATACTGGCCCGCAACGGTGTTGGGGCCGCCCTGGGGAAACAGATTGTGAAACGCTTCGTTCATTCTACGCACCGCCTTACTTCTGCTGGTCTACCGGGGGCACCATTTCGGCGTACTTTTTCAGCATCTCGGGCGTGCTGGTGTAGTAACGCTTCCGCTGATCCATGGCGGCGATCTTCTCCATCTCCCCGTCCGTCAGGGCGAAGTCGAACAGGTCCAGATCGGCCTTAATATGGTCGGGGTTCTTGGAGCCGGGGATAACGATGTTCCCCGCCTGGATATGCCAGCGGAGGATGATCTGGGCGCTGCTCTTGCCGTACTTCTTGCCCAGTTCCGCGAAAAGCGGCTCCTGGATCAGCGCCTTGTCGCCGTGGCCCAGGGGATACCAGGCCTGGATGACGATACCCTCCTTATCCAGGAAGGCTTTCAGCTCCTTCTCCTGGGAGTAGGGGTGCACCTCGGTCTGGAGGATGGCGGGCTTCACCTCGCAGATATCCAGGATCTCCCTGATCTGGGCGGGGGTGAAGTTGGACAGGCCGATGGCCTCCACCTTGCCCGCCTTGTAGGCCTTCTCCATCAGCTTGTACCCGGCGATGTAATTCCCGGCGGGCTGGTGGATCAGCAGCAGGTCGATATAGCCGGTGTCCAGCCGCTCCAGGGTCTTTTCCACCGCGTCGGGCTGCTCATAGAAAGAGGGCCACAGCTTGGTCTCCAGGAATAGTTCCTCTCTGGGCAGTCCGGACTTCTTCATAGCCCGGCCCACCGCCTTCTCGTTCACATAGGCGTTGGCGGTGTCGATGAGCCGGCAGCCGCTCTCCAGGGCGCTGAGGACGGAAGCTTCCGCCTCGTCCGGGGTCAGCAGAAAGGTGCCGATGCCCGCCATGGGCATACTCACACCGTTATGCAAAGTTACAAATTCCATATAAAACATCCTTTCTAAATACACAAAATGAAATTAGCACTATGATCTGCAATTTTTATGGTTCTGCCGCCCATTGGGCAATCGCTTTTGCCCGATCCAGATAATCCGGCCGATCATGACAGGTTGTGTCAGTAACGCACTGCGTAAACACCTCCGTCCGATATTCTGAAATGGCGCGGCTCACACTGGGAAGGATCACAATGTTTTTCACATGCCGCTTCATTTCCGCCGGTTCCGAGCCGGTGCAGGTCAGCAACATCCCCACTCGCTTCTTCGGCCCGACCTGGTAGGTCTTGCAGGCAAAGGTACAGCACAGCCGGTTGATCACCGTCATCATCTGAGCCGCCATGCAGTTGTAATAGATCGGGGCCTCCGCAATGATGGCGTCCGCCTCGTGGGCCAGACGCAGGATGTCCATAAAATCGTCCTGCTGCACACAAACCCCAGTCTCTGCGCAGCTGTAGCAGGCCCGGCAGAAGCCGATCTGCTTTTCACGAATGTGGATCAGCTCTGTCTTTGCGCCCTGCTTCCTCGCTTCCTCCATAGCCGCCGTGATCAGGGCGTCTCCATTTCCGCCTACCGTGGGCGTTGTGGTTAAAAACAGTATGTTTTTCATTTCACCTATTCCTTGCCTTTCGCAGTTTTTGAGACATTGCCCATGGACGAATGGGGATTCTTAGGAATGCTTTCCGGCCTGGTAGGCCTCCTGAAGCGCTTTTGTCTCCAGCACCTCTCCCTTTTGGTAGACGCCGGAGCCGTAGACGGCCCCCTTCACCTGGGCGCCGGGCAGGCAGTCGGTGAAGCCCCGCAGGGCGTCCATGGTCCGCTCCATAGCGCCCTTGCCCGCCGCGGCGGTGGCAATGAAGTAGACCTCCTTGTCCCGGATCTCCGTGTAGCGGGGCAGGGTCCGGTCGATCAGCGTTTTGAGCTGCCCATCCATGGAGTAGAAGTACACCGGTGTGGCCAGCACCAGCACATCCGCCTGGACCATCTTCTCCAGGATGGCGGCCATATCGTCTTTCTGGACGCATACGCCGCTGTTCCGGCAGGCATAACAGGCCATGCAGGGGGCGATGGATCGCTCCTGCACCCGGATCTTCTCCACCTGATGTCCCGCCTCCTCCGCGCCCTTGGCAAACTGGTCGCACAGCAGGTCGGAGTTGCCGCCCTTCCGGGGGCTGGCAGACAGGATCAAAACCTTTTTCGACATTTCAAGCACATCCTTTTCCGTAATATTCAGGCAGCGGCCGCCGTGCCGCAGGTCTCGGCGGCGTCAAACGCCCCCTGTGTTTCTTCCTCTGTTCCTATTATAGGGGCACGCTCCCAGTTGCGGAAGTTCCGATCTGTTTCGCAGTATATACCTTTCAGTAATTACTTGTATACAACAGAGCTTTGGCTGTATCAGCAGGTGGCAGAGGAAAGGGCGCATGCTCAGCCCCTCCCCGCAATCGGGACAGGGGGTGCATACGGTATGCTCCTCTGCAGTTTTCCCCTCGGCGCAGAGGATGCGCGCCACCTCGTCCCATGCGCCGCTCAGCGCCGCCCCGCCGTCCGTGACCAGCAGCACATGGGAGCCATAGCCATGCACGCAGCTGGCCAGATACTCCTTGATGCAGCCGCCGCCAAAGATGACCTTCGTACCATTTTCATAAATAAAATTGTTCATACTGCTCTCCCTGACGCCGCCCCGTCTCCGGGGGCAGCGGTCTGTTACCATCCCTATTATAAAAAAATCGAGACCTCCGGGGAAGTCTCGAAAAGTTTTGCGGTATATACCTTTTTGTAATAGCTGGACGTCCAGTTTACAACTCATAAACGGTCTTGACGGCGTCCAGGAACCGCTTTACCGTGTCAGACGTCTTAGGGGCGTGAAGCAGTCCCATGGGGATGGTGTAGTTCCAGTCCACAGGGATGGTTTTCAGCAGCGGATGGACGGTGCGCCAGTTGTCAATGGACATCAGAATGTCCCGGGAGTTTTCGCACTGGTTGAACACATTGATGTTGAACATCTCAAAGTCCACGATGTGGATCTGGGGGTGGTCCCTCCACAGGTCGTCCCGCATCTGGTCCAGGTAGTGATTCCACCCCCGACGGATCAGCAGGAAGTTCTCCCCATGCAAGTCCTCCAGAGTCAAGCGCTCCTTGGCGGCCAGCGGGTGGTAGATGGACACCGCGCAGCGGATCGGCTCCCGGGACAGCTCCAGCGCCGCGCACTGGCGGGCCTCCAGAAACTGCTGGTCAAACAGCCCGGCAACGATGTCGATGTTCTGCCCCAGATTGCGCAGGATCTCCACCGAGTTCTCCGGGGTGTTCTCATAGGGAACCATTTTGAATTTGATATCTGGGCAGTGCTCATGGAATCTGGGCCACAGGTCCAGCAGAAACTGTCCCGGCGTCATGGGGGAGACGCCGATGCGGATGACCTGATCCCCGGCCCCGGCGGCGTTCTTGGCCCGCACCACCGAGTCCTTGCAGTACTGGATGACGTACTGGGCGTCCCGGTAGATGGACTTCCCCTCCTCGGTGAGCGTCAGCCCCCGGGGACTGCGGATGAACAGCTTCAGGCCCAGACTGGACTCCAGCGAGGTGATCTGTTTGATGACCGCCGGCGGCGTGATAAAGAGCTCTTCCGCCGCCTTGTTGAAGCTCCCCGCGTCCGCTACCCGGAGGAATGTCTCCAGCTGAGGATTATACATGGCCCCGCCGCCTTTCTGCTGGTGTCGCTTTTATGCGTTGATCCCTATTTTACCGTTTTTGTCGATAAAAGGCAAGAAGAAAGCCTATCCCCGGGGGATCGCCATATCGGCGGCGGAGAACTCCCCGAAGCCGGTCTGGATACGCCCAGCGTTCCACAACACAGGTCTCGGTATTTTGGATACAGGCATTCCATCCCCCTGTATCCCGGATCGTTTGCGCGAGTCGCATATACTCTCATCTCATTACTGCGCCGTGTTTTAATGTGTCCCCTTTTCATAGCGGATGCCTTCCCGTTCCAGTTGGCCGCAGATCTCATCCATATGCGGGCAGTACTTGCACATGCATACACCCAAATGCACCTTCTCAACCCCTTCTTCTTTTAGCCGGTTGAGTTTTTTCTTCAGGCCAGCGTCATTGTCCCGATCCACATCACAGCCATTGCAGTGAAAGAATCCCCACAATTTGACCGGGATCGGGCTGTCCTTGTATTGCTCAAAATTTTTGTACTTTGCATCAAATGCCCAGAAGCAGGCCGCGCCTGTGCATCCGTCAGCAGATTTTTTGCATATCATGACCGCGATCCGCCTCTCCGGCCCTTTCGGCGCCATCATTTTCCGCGCCGCGGCAATTCGTTCCGCCTGCCTGCGTTCCTCTTCCGTTATTTGCGGCACTTGCTTTTCAATCATATTGTTTGTCCTCCGCTCTCCCGCATGGGCACGGGTTTCCCATCAAATATTTGATATATTTCATCACAGAATAACTCCGCCAGCGCGGCATGATGGGTGATGAACAGGTATGTTACACCTTTCTGTTCCTGCAGCTCCCGCAGCATCCGGACGATCTGCGCCTGGGATATGGAATCGAGCATACTGGTCGGCTCATCCAGTACGATACAATCCGGCTCCAAGACTAAAATCCGCATTAAAGCGGCCCGCTGCAGTTCTCCGCCGCTGAGTTCATGGGGATACCGCTCCAAATGCTCTTCATACAGCCCGAAGCGCTCCAGCCTGCCGCAAAGCTCCCTCCTGTCAAAGGGCAGCTTCCGCAGCAGATACGGTTCCCGCAGACTCTGCAGCAAAGTCAGGCGAGGATTGAAGGACACCTCCGGATGCTGGAACAATATCTGGATTTTTCTGCGGATCGGCTCCCTGTATGGATAGGATACGCTTTTGCCGTCGACCAGGATCTCCCCTGTATCCGGGCGCTGCAATCCGGCTACGATCTGTCCGAGGGTAGATTTTCCGCTCCCGCTGGCCCCCAATATACCCACGGTTTTCCCAGCAGGAAATGTCATTTCCGCGTCTTTCACCGCCTGGACCGTCCGTCCATCGGTGCAAAAGGTCTTACTGATCCCCTGAATTTCGATCCGCATACAGCCAGCACCGCACCTTTCTTGTTCCGATCTCCGCCATAGGCGGCATTTCCCGGCAGCGCGCCGTCCGCTCAGGACAGCTCCTATAAAAGGGGCAGCCGGTTTTGTCCCCCGCCTCCCTGGGCGGCGCAAATCCAATTTCGCACCGGAGTCCATGCTTCGGCTGGGACAGCAGCAGCGCTTTGGAATAGGGATGCAGCGGGGCGGAAAAGAACTCCTCCCTGGATGAAAATTCCACCAGATGCCCAGCATACATCACACAGATATCATCAGAAATCTGCTCCGCAAATTCCAGATCATGGGTCACACAGAGGATCGTCTTGCCCTGCAGCGCGGCAAAGGCCTGGACTACCAGTTCCACCCGCTCTTGGTCCAAGCCCTTCGTTGGCTCGTCCGCAAACAGGACCGCCGCGTCCGCGGCCGCGCCCATGGCGATCATGGCCCGCTGGCGCATCCCGCCGGACAACTGGTGGGGATAGGCCCGTGCTACCGCCTCCTCGTCCCCCAGTTGGAATTGCCGAAGCAGAGAGACGCTGGCCTCGATCGCCTGCGCTTTTGTGTAGCCTCTATGCTCCATCAAAGGCTCGCCCACCTGGAACCCCACCCGAAGCAGAGGGTTCATGCTCCCGCCCCCGCTTTGGGGTATGTAGCCGATCCTGGCCCCCCGTATCCCAGCCATCCTTTTCTCCGGCAAGGCAAGCAAGTCGGCGCCGTCCAGAAGCGCCCGCCCCGTCACTTGCGCAGTAGGCGGCAGCAGCTGTAAGATCGCCAGCAGCAACACGCTTTTTCCGCTTCCAGTCTCTCCCACCATAACACTCGTGCGGCCATCCGGCACCCGGAAAGAAACGTCCTGGACCGCCGCCGTCTCCCCGCTGCTGGAAAAACGCACGGATAGGTTTTGCAGTTCAAGCACGGCGCGCCTCCTTTTTCTTTTACCAAAACCTTCCCGATTCTGCCCCCGCTGCGTCAAAAGCACAAAGCCCAGCATACACAGAGAAATACAAAGAATAGGCGGAAGATACCACCAGTAGAACCCCCGCAGCAGGCCGCCGCGGTAAAAAGCATAGTGCAATACATTCCCCCAGCTTTTTTCCCCATAGCTGCCAAGCCCCAAAAAGCTCAGGCTGCTCTCCGTCATCATGGCGCTTCCGACAGACAGGGCAAACCGCGTCAGCAGGATATCCGAAACATTCGGCAGCAAATGCACCGCCATGATCCGGCAGGTCCCCGCCCCCATGGTTTGCTCGATTTTAATATAGGGTTCTTCCCTCAGCTGGATCACCCGCGAACGGATCACCCGGGCCGTCCCCACCCAGGACGTGAGACAGATCACAAAAATCATATTCCCCATGCCGCCGCCAAAGTAGGCCGCCAGGACCAGCGTCAAGGGAAGCCCCGGCAGCGACATCATCACATCGGTCAACGCCGTCACCGCCTGATCCGCCAGGCCCCCCAGGTATCCGGCCAAAATGCCGAAAAAAGCTCCCACCACAGTAGAAATCAGCGCCGCTGCGATCCCAATTGTCAGGGATACCCTGGTCCCCAGTATCATCTCGCTGAGAATATCCTGCCCAATATCATTGGTGCCTAAAAGATGCTCCGCGCAGGGGCGGACGTAAGGCGCCGCCACACGTTCCGCGGGATCATAGGGGGCCAATACCCGCGCAAAAACCGCAGTCAGACCAAAGGCAAGAATAATGATCGCGCCCGCTGTCACCATGGGATTTCTTTTGATCTTTCTCCAAAAAAGCCTTCTTGTCCTCATGGCGCTGCCTCCGTTCTGGTCCGCGGATCAATGCAGCGGTTGATTACATCCGACAGGAAGTTCGCAAGCAGAACACAAACCGCGATGAGCAGCAGGCTGTATTGGAGGACCGGATAATCCTTGGAAGCGGCCGCGCTGCTCATCAGCATCCCCATGCCCCGCCAAGAGAAGACCACCTCGATCATCATGGCGCCTGACAAGATCCGGCCAAACTGCATGCACAGCAAGGTTACATAGGGAATGCTGATATTTTTCAGTGCATGCCGGACAAGCACCCTGCGGTCCGGCAATCCTTTTGACACAGCCGTCAGAATGTACTCCTCTCCGCGGATACGGGATGCGTAGCTTTTCATGTAAACGAAATTGTTCCCGACACGAAAAACTGTCAGGATCATAAATGGAAGCGCCATATGCCACAGGATATCGAGTATCTTTGCAGCGCCCTCCAGTCCGCCGGAGCTCATTCCGCCAATGGGGAACCACCCCAGATGAAAGGAAAAGGCGACAAGGCAGACGATCGCAATGCAATTCGACGGGATCGTATTGAGGAGCAGGAACAGCGGCGTGGCGATCCGGTCCAAAATCCCGCCGCTGTTCCATCCCGCTAAAAGCCCAAGCCCGCCGCCTATCAGCGCGGCCAATAGGATCGCTGGAATCATAAGGCGCAGCGTCCACTTCATATGGTACGCAACATACTCCGTTACCGGCTGCTTATTCACATAGGAGTATCCAAAATCCATCTGGATCACACTTTTCAGATACAGGATATACTGCACATAGAGCGGTTTATCCAGGCCGTACTTTGCTCTGGTCTCCTCTATTTTCGCGGGATTCTCGACCAGCAGCCGGTTATACTCCGCTTCCCCCAAGATACTCATCACCACATCGCCGGGAACCATCCTGGTAATAAAAAAATTTAAGGTAATGATGACAAACAGGATACAGAGGGACCGGATAAGCTGTTTTCCCAGACGCTTCCAATTCATTCTTGCCTCTCTTTCCCGCATTTAGGAAAACAGGAGGCTGTCAAGCACTCCTGTTTTCCTAACGCAAGTTTACGCAGTATGCAGTGTATACCAGGTCTGGTTGTTGATCGCGCCCCAAGCGGGATAGTTGACCCATCCCGTGATCTTATCAACACGGAAGGGGAAGAACGCCTTATCCCAGCACAGCGCGGTACCGGCAAATTCCTCCGCGTTGTACTGCTGTACCTGCCTGATGGCCGCCACATATTCCTCTGTTGTCTTGGCGGTCAAAGCCGACTGATAGGCCGCATTCATCTCTTCCCCGGCATAGGTTCCGGCAGCCAATCTGGAGGAAGAGAGCAGGTAGTGGTAAGCTGTGCTGAACGGCGCGACGCCGGTGGTGCAGATTCCCAGATAAATGTCAAAATCCGCATCATTCATGTGGCCCATCCACACATCGCGGTTTCTCACACTCTCTTCATCCAGAGTCGTCTTAATGCCGACCGCCGCCAGGTCCTCCGAGATGACTTCATACAGGCGGGCAAACATTTCCGCCCGAACGCCGTACTGCATCGTGATCATAATATCCATTTCGCTGCCATCGGGCATCTCGCGGATACCATCTCCATCCACATCCAGATAGCCGCCCTCGTCCAATGCCGCGTTGGCAGCGTCCACATCCTGCTCCAGCCGGGGCAGCGTATCGTCAAAGCCAAGGTTGGACGGAGGAATGATGCCCAAACTTGGGATCTCTCCGTACTCGCCGTTGATAACAGAGGCTGTCATCTCATAGTCGATGGCGTAAATGACCGCTTTCCGGAAGGCCAGATCATTCATCGGCGCAGCGTTGCATCCAAAGGACAGCTGGTAATCTCCGGTGTTGTTGCTCATGCCCACGTCCACTTCGCTGCTGCTTGCCAACGTCTCTATCAAAGAGGGATCCACCGGATTGGAATAGTCATAGATCGCGTCGATCTCTCCGGCAGCCAGCGCCATCACCAGGGCATCCTGCCCGGTATATGTACGGATCGAGACCTTGTCCACAGTGATCTCGCCCTTGTAATAGTCGCCGACAGATTCATAGTAAGAGGTCTGCGCGTCCTCGTCGTAGGATACAAAGCGGTAGGGGCCGCAGCCAATGACCGCGTCATCGCCCACATAAGTCTCCGGATCCTTTCCTTCCCAGATGTGCTTTGGGATCAGAACTGCCGTAATAGTCAGACTGTTGAGCAGTTTCAAGCCAACGGGATTTTCAAAGGTAAGAACGCCTGTATGGTCATCCGGGAACTCCATTGCTGTGATCCCCAGGCCTTTGCTCTCATTGAGCGTCTGGAAGGTAAATTCAACATCCTCCGCAGTTACAGGCACGCCGTCATGCCAGGTAACGTCTGTTGGGAATGTGATGGTCAGCTGCGTCCCATCCTCGCTGAACTCCCAATCCTGGATAAATCCAGGCTGGACCTGGCTATGCTCATCCCACTCAAAAAGGTTCGCGAACACAAAGGAGTTATACAGCATTTTCCCAAAGGCTCCTGTTGTCTGCCAGCCGCTGAACACCTCATGGGTCTGAGTTGTACCGATCCGGAGCAGCTCTACATGGCCATTTCCGCTTTCTTCTTCGCTGGATTGATTATTTTCCTGTGTGTCATCTCCCGATACTGCCGCCGCATCCTGCTCATCGTTTCCGCTGTTTTGATTTCCCCCGCATGCCGCCAGCGTTAGCAGCATGGTAAGTGCCAGCAAAAGCGCCAGCAGCTTTTTGAACTTGTGTTCCATTTTTTTAGTCCTTTCTTTTTATTAACCAGAAGCGCCAAAAGAACCGCTGCTTCCAATTTCCCAACAAAAAATGGGATGCCCGGTGAGCATCCCATTTTTCCGCAACAAAAGCGCATAGCACTGCACCGAAAAATGCGCATGCGTGCTATGCTGTCGCATAACCCTGTCTGCAAAACATGGAAAACGGCTTATTATGGGAAGCTCTTTTTCCGATTGCCAAGCAGGTTTCCTGACTCCATGTCAACATATATCCTTTTGTCTTCTCACAGCATAAAGCCGCAATGACCGTTTTGCCTGCAATTTTGTTGCAGGAAGAATATACTCGATGATTACAGTGACCCGTTCGTGCGGGAATTTCACCCGACTTCCCTTTTCATCCCTGGAGCCGTGAATATACCGGTTCCAGGGCCACTTGGCAACCATGCTATTTAGTTTGTAAAATAGTAACACGCCAATATTTTCTTGTCAACCCTATTTATTTCATGCAAAATGTTGACAGGCCGCATCCGTAAGGCGGCAAAGCCGCCAACGGCTGCGCTCCGGGTCCGGTGTGGAAAGGAAGAACAGCAAAAGGAGTGAGAGGTGCCTTTTGCAAAAAAGTCGCCGCGAACGATATGTCGTCCGCGGCGACGTGGAAAGTGCGAACACTTTCGAACTATGAGCTATAAGTGCTCTGTAGCTATTCTTCCACTTTAAACACAATATAGCTTATTATTGAGTATACCGAATACGTTGCGTTTTGCAAATCAGCTCTGGTGGGTAAGTCGTAACCCTGGTTTGCCCACTGCACTTAGATAGTGAATAAATTTGACGATATTTGTTCTCATATAGGTCGCAAAAAGTAATAGATATTGACCCCTCTGATTTTTGACTTGTAGCAAGCACCAGCGCATCCCCCTGTGGTAGGATACCACCGCTCCATGCTTCTTCAAATTCTTCTGAAAAGAAATCAGCCGTCTGGATATTATAGGCTATTCCAGCTCCAACATTTTTGATGATGTATACACAGGCATCCTCTCCGAGACTATATATACCAAAAGAAATTAAAGACTCCCGCGCCTGCCCTCTTGCTTTTCGCAAGAGGTCTTCTTCGCAATCTTCCACTATTGTATAATGCTCCATAAAAATTCTCATATCTAATACAGGCAGTACTTCAAGCCGTTCCCGATGATAATCGATTTTATAGCTCCGCTGAATAATCAGAATAGTAGTAGATACAGTGACGATTCCCGCAATGGCCGCACCTAAAACTGCGCCCCAAAATGATCCTGCAGAACTGTTCCACTCAGCAAAAGATATGTTGTTCACCTGAACCGTAAAGTAGTATTTTGCAAACCAGCCAATCAGCATTAACAAAATTACTACTACAAAGAGAACCGCCACCCCTATTCCAAGTCGTTTGCTCCGTTCTTCCCGCTCAGCTTTTGTGGGCCGTTCATAGTGTATAGCAGGCCCATATGCATGCTGTTCCAGAGATTTTGCTCCGCGTGCAAATGTATCTTGCAGGGCATTGAATAAACTGTACAGCTTTTCAATAACAGGGCGTTTAACATAATAGTTAAACCAATATCTCAATTTTCCTGAGTTACTCATATGAAGTCCCATACTAACCGTCATGCGTCAGCACACGTAAGAATTAACAGTGCTGACCATCGGTCGCCTTTCTTATAGAATCATACCGAAAGAATATATGATTATAACATTCGAGGAAAAGCCGCAGATTGCTTTCAAGTCGAAACCATACATAAAATCATCGCCATAAGTCCCCATGGGTGGAGTTTTTGCTTACATGTATTCATTATAAAATATTCAACCCACTTGGTCAAATAGTTCCCGGTCTACAATCGCCGGATGATGCTCTTGGATAAGATATTTGTCCAACTCCCCATTGTTCTTGATTTGTTTTCCGAAAACAAATCTTTCACCAACTAGCTTGACCGCTGACTACAGCATATACTACAACTATGCCGCAGCCACGACCGGTACTGTTATAAGTTCGTCCAACTCTACAGATGCTCTTTAAGACATCCGCCCAGCCGGCTGGCGACTTCCTAACTCGTGATGAACAAAAACTCTTAACTGGTGGTATCCTGGTTCGTATGTCACATCTTATGTGACTGAGTTTTCTCCCGTTGCCGCTGGCTATTACGACTCCGGTACCCTCAGTAATTCCAGTACCAGCGGATACTGGTGGTCGTCTACTGCGACTACCGGTTTCGAGTCCTACTATCTCGACTACAATACCAGCAAGGGATTGCACTCAGGCGGCTGATCCATGGGTCACTGCAGAGGGTTCTCAGTGCGTTGCATCCACGCGGGAAGCGATGGCGATATCCCAGATGCGCCATAAGGTGAAGCAGATTGTGTTTCTGTTACCTCACAACAACTCCACCCCCAGATACGCCCGGTCCAAATCGTCCTGTGCTACACCCAGATACCGCTTCGTCACAGTATAATTGCTGTGGTTGTAGATATCCATGATTACCACCGGCGAGACCTTGCCGCTGTTCCAGGCGTGATAGCCCCAAGTCTTGCGGAGGCTGTGACAGGAGATGTGTCCGGTTGCACCTACGGCAGCGGCGGCATCACGGACGATCCGCCAAGCCTGCGTGCGGGTGATCGGGCGGTCTGTATTGTTGCGGCTGGCGAAAATGTAGCTGCCCTTCCGGTGCGGGAAGTAGATGCGGAGGGCGCGGATCGCCTGTTCGTTTAAGGCAATCTCCTTGTGCTTGCCAGTCTTTTGCTCGGTAAGCGAGATATGAGTGCGGAACTGCTGCCGCTGCTCGCTGTACACATCCTCCCAGCGGAGTTCCAAGAGATCCCCGATGCGGAGCGCGGTATAGACACCAAGCACAATGAGCGCATAGTTACGAAATTCTCCACGGCTGCGGAAATATTCCGCCATGTCGTGGAGTTCTTGTTTGTTACGAATCGGTTCGGTTGTTGCCATAATATTTCAGGCTCCTTTCTCTATGATTTCTCTTTAGAGGATAATCATATAAAAGGAGCCTGCGCAATTTTTTGAAAGTATTGTTACTTAGTATAACACAGAACCTGGGGGTTTTCAATTCGTTTTCCCTTGATTTTGCATTATCTTACAGCACAATTTACAATCGCCAATGCCCATTCTGCGGAAAACTCTGACAAAATGTCGATATAGACGTAACATAACTTTCAAAGTGTTGCTTTGAGGTGCGTATTTCATTTTTGGAGGGACTCAAATTGTCAACTTTAGCTATAATGTGAAGCCTGTGGTTTGGATTTTTCGAAATATGACACCATTTTGCGAACTAATTTATTTTTTATTGGGGGAATGAAAAATGAAGAAAAGATTGCTATCCGTTTTTTTGGTAGTCTGTATGCTGTTTACGTTGGCGACTCCAGCATGGGCGGCAGAAACCATTGGGTCGGGACAATGCGGCGACAACCTGAGTTGGTCGCTGACAAGCGATGGAACGCTGACTATCAGCGGTACGGGAGCTATGACTCAAAAAGGATGGTATACACATACGGACCAAATTAAACAGCTTGTAATTTCTGAGGGCGTAACCGAAATTATGACTAATGCCTTCTCAGGTTGTAGTAACATTTCTGGCACCTTAGTAATTCCTGAAAGCGTTACGACAATTGGAAGCCAAGCATTTTATAATTGTAGTAATATTTTTGGCAGTTTAGTGATTCCTGAAAACGTCACAACAATTGGGAGGGAAGCATTTTATGGTTGTAGTGGTTTTGAAGGCAGCCTGACTATTGGAGATAATGTCAAAAATATAGGCGATGGTGCCTTTGGGGGTTGTACGGGCCTGACTGGAAATTTGACTATTGGAGATGGTGTCGAAAGCATAGGTAATAGAGCTTTTTGGGGTTGTACGGGCTTAACCGGGAATTTGACGATCCCAAACAACGTCAAGATCATTGGAGAACACGCATTTGCACAATGCAGCGGGTTTACAGGCAATCTAATCCTTGGTGATAACATAGAATCTATAGGAGAGAGCGCATTCAGCGGCTGTAGCGGTCTTACGGGTAGTTTAGTTATTCCCGACAGCGTAAGGACACTTGGCAACAGTGCCTTTTGGGGCTGTACAGGTCTAACTGGGAATCTGATTATTGGGGATGGCGTTGAAAGCATAGGTAATTCTGCCTTCATGAATTGCAATGGACTGACTGGAAATTTGACCATTCCAAACAACGTCAAGACTATTGGGGCCCTTGCATTTGCATACTGTAGTGGGCTTACAGGCAGTCCAATCTTTGGCAATAACATAACATCTATAGGAGACAGCGCGTTCTGCGACTGTAGCGGCCTTGCAGGTAGTTTAGTTCTTCCCGACAGTGTAAGAACACTTGGCAAAAGTGCCTTTTGGGGTTGCACGGGTCTAACCGGGAATCTGGAGATCCCTGATGGCGTTGAGCTGATCAGCGAAATGCTTTTTGCTAGTTGTGGATTTACCAGTATAACCATACCAAAGAGCGTAATCAATGTTGAGGGAGGAAGCTTTTACGGCTGTTTTGCCCTGGAAAGTCTCACAATTCTGAATGAAAACATAAATATTGTCTCTTGCATACCCAATAGCATGCAAACATTCGGCAGCTGCTCCAAATTAAAAGATATATATTTTAACGGCACTAAAGAGCAATGGACTTCTTGCGGTGGTGATTCCGCTGTCCGTGAGGGGGGCATAAGCCCAACCATTCACTATAATTTTGCTCAAGGGATCAAAACTGTCAGCGGAGTCCTGCGCTCCGGCGAGGGCTGGTCGATCAACTGGAGCTGTACCTACTACGAAGACAGCGATGGCAACCTCTCCGATGGCAAACTGACTATTACCGCAAGTGGCTCTGCCGCAAATGAGGATCTGTATATTTTCAACGGTGACGGCGGCGCATTTCCTTGGGAGACTGAGCCATACATGGGACTGAAAGCTGCCATCACCAGCATTGATATTGAGGGAACATCGGGGATCACTCTGCGTGTGGCAACAAATTTGTTCCAGAACTACCCCGCGCTGAAGGCCTTGACTGGCTCCTATGTGTCCGGCATTGATTCCAACGCTTTTGCAGGCTGCGCATCGCTGCAGAGTGTTACCGTTTCCAACACAGACGGCTATTTTTCCTATGGTGCGAATACGTTTAAGGACTGTACCAAGCTGTCTCGGGTAAGTTTCCCAGCGGATTTGCAGCATATTGGCGCTGGGGCGTTCCAAAACACGGCGCTGGGAACGATCACCTTGGGCGAAAGTGTTGGGGAAATTGGAGAAGGAGCCTTTTCCGGCTGTAACGATTTGACCATTCGCTGCTACAAGGATTCCGTGGCGCACCAGTATGCAACAGCAAATGGTATCCCGTTTGAACTGATCCCGGCAACGGATAATTCTATCGTCTTCGGCGTAGATCAATGGAGCTTCAGCAACTATGGGGGAGATCCATATTATATCGTCAATATCGATTATAAAAAACTTGTTAACGGACTTTCCAACACGGATATGGAAGAGGTCAACTCTATTCTGTTTTTAGAAGATGGTCATACTCCCAAAGCATCGACTGGTTCATGCTACGGAATGTCGGCAACCGTTGTATTGGCAAAAACGGGCCGCTATCAGCCGAGCAGTGTTTATACCGGAGCAACCTCTCTCTATTCCATCCCGACACCCAACGATGACTGGGTAGAATCGTTCATCACCTTTTATCAGGTACAGTATAATATGAGTGCGATTTTAGATAATTTTATGAGGAAAAGCACGAAAGAGCAGCTTCAAATCATTGAAGATATGGCGTCGCAGGTGTCAAGCGGCGGTTCACCATTTGTTCTTTGTGTTACGGGCGAAAATGGCGGCGGTCATGCCCTTGTCGCTTACGGTGTTGAATATGGAGATTATTCCGTAGGTGGTTCCTTATACCATTCCAGAATCCTCTTGTATGATTGCAACTATCCAAATGAAACCACCTATATGTACTACGACATCGATACGGAACAGTGGCAAATGCAAAAGTATTCAAAATCAAAATACAACAAACTTCAGCGTGCCTCAAGCAACGTCGCGGTGCTGGATTATTTTACTCCCGGTCTTGCCGCGGACGAAACGCTATATCCCACTGCACACTTGGTGTCTCGTAATGAATCAAATCAATATACGCTCATATATGATGGGCAGGCGATCAGCATAGATGGGTCAACGGATGACCGGGAAAATGGGTTTATTACCTATTTTGACTGCTGTGAAGAGACAGATGGCACGGCAATGCCAATGACGCTCCTCCTGCCCTCTATAACCGGAAATTACTCGGTCGTGCCGGATGAGGAGACTTATTATTTGCTCAATTATGGAGACTTCGCATTGTCTACAAATTGCGGCGATGCGGAGCGGATAGATTTCATTGCCGACGGCTCTGTAACCTTGACTGGAGTTGAAGGCGATTACAGTTTATCTTATGTGTGCAATGAAGAATACCAGACCGTACCTTGGTATAAGACTACTGTTTCGGGAAATGGAGCGGCGAGCATTACGTTAAAGGAAACAAACGAGGGTATTCTGCTGGAAGGCGATCTGCATGATATTGAGATCCTTGCAACGGACAAAGAAGGTTCGTATCTTTTGACGCTTGACACCCGGCAGGGATCCGCGCTTGTCGCAAATGCTACAAGCGCCAATATCTCGGACCCGGTGATCCTCCTGGACATGGATGAGAACGGAACATACGAAACGCCGTATGGCGCTTATACGATCACGTTCGATGCCAATGGCGGTTCCGGAAGCGCGGCGAGTGCGGTGACAGGCGTGGATGGCACGCTTGACAGTCTGCCCACCGCCAGTCGCGGCGGATACCGGTTTAACGGTTGGTACACCACAAGAAGCGGCGGAGAGCGGGTCACCACAGCTTTCGTGTTTACTGGAGACACCACGATTTACGCACAGTGGACTTACATTGGCACTGATGATGGAAATTCCAGCGGCGGCAGTTCCTCCAGTTCCTCCTCCACTCTGACCTTCAACACCAATGGCGGTACGAGCATTTCTTCGATCAAGAAAACCAACGGCACTATCATTGATCTGACCGACTATGTTCCCGCCCGCGAAGGGTACACTTTTAGTGGTTGGTTTGCTGATCCAGAGCTGACCGAAAAGATCACCACGTTGGACATGCGGAAGAACACGACCATCTATGCCGGGTGGAGCATCGTCAATCCCTTCACCGATGTTACCACGGATAGCTGGTTCTATGACGCGGCAATGTTCGTGTATGAGCGCGGCCTGATGAACGGAATCGGTGCTGGCCTCTTTGGTCCCGATATTGCCACTACGCGCGGTATGCTTGTCACTATCCTTTGGCGGCAGGATGGCGCACCGGAGGCCGTTTATGACGGCGAGCTGAACGACGTCCCGGATACCATGTATTACGCTCCTGCTGTCAAGTGGGCGGCTGCCAACGGCATCATGGGCGGTTATGGCGACGGCCAGTTCGGCCCAGACGATCCCATCACTCGTGAGCAGATGGCGGCGATCCTGTGGCGGTATGCCCAGTACAAGGGTTATGATGTCAGCGTAATCGAGGACAGCATCAGCGACTTTAACGATGTTTCCGCTATTTCCGATTACGCTGTCCCCGCAATGCAGTGGGTGTGCAGCGAGGGTATTATGAGCGGGAAACCCGGAAAAATTCTCGACCCAACCGGCACAGCCAAGCGGAGCGAGATCGCGGCCATGCTCATGCGATTTCTCGAAAACGTAAAATAATCCCACTACCGTAAAGAGGGAGGCATGCACTTACGGCATGCCTCCCTCTTTTTATCTATACGATAGGCGTTTTCTTGCAGCTCTACTGTATCTCTGCACCGCCCCACTCAACAATAGTAAAACCTTTTTTCTCCGTCCGCCGTGATGAAGCAATCTTCGCTTGCTGGAAAATCTTCCTCCATATTCAGGGCAATCACTACGCCAACCACTCCCGCCACGGCCAGTGCTGCTAAAACAGCCCCTATGATAATCCAAATTTTCTTTTTGCTCGATTTATTGTTGTCCATGTCTCGATTTTATCACACTTTCCTGTTTCTTGCCGTATTTCTATGGACAATTCATCTGCACCAGAAAAATAAAAAGCTGGTGCAGGCGCCCCAATTTTTCTCAAAGTTTATTTTCCATCTCAAATGCCGCCGAATTTCTGGTGCATCGGCATCGCTGAAATCCTCATCGCGAACGCAAAACTGGTGCAAAAAATAAGGAAGACCCCCGTTATACGGGAATCTTCCTCACGACATCACATTCTCCAAGGTGACGTCTTAATATGGTAGAACCAATTACAAAAGATCAGTTGCGATTGTGTCGATCAAATCGTCCAAAAGATTTGCAATCATGGAATCATGTCGCGTTTTGATGATTTCGTCCCGTTGTGTTTTGACAAATTGCTTGTTAATCGCAATGTGATGTATTTCTTTGTCATATTCGGCCTGTCTGCAGATGCCCCAGAGATATTCATAGGATAAGGCGGTTTGGATTACTCCAGATCTTTCAATTTGCTTAAGATTATCATAGTTGATCAGAGCTCTTTTACGAAATTCAACCGCTTCATTCAAAAACCTCTGCGTGTCTGCATCATGCAACGAGGATTTTGTAAATCTGTCGTAATACCAGCCGGCCGCTGCCAAATTATTATATAAATAACCTCTCAAAAGGTCGATATAAAATGTGGATGCTTCTTCGCCGCTGAAGAACTGGCGCTCAATCGAGTCAAGACAATTTTCAGCCAAATGCAATTCCAGACATGCTTGTTCCAATAAAGATTCATACTGATTATGATTGGCCAAAGTGATGGCGTGTAGGCCGTTAAAAAGATGTCCGTAAAATCGCAACCATATATTCATGCTGTTGTCGAGTGTCAGAGGAAATCTGCTGACATTTGAGCCGATCCCATAATGGAGCGCGATAAGTTCTATAAAATTTTTTAGCGGGTCCAGCCTTTTATCATTTGGAAAGTTCCGGCAAAGCGTAACCAGATGGGTCAATTCCTTCTTACTGTGATAATAGGCAGGCATAACACTATGGATCACATAATCGTGTATTCGCTCAATATTAATAAATGACCCATTGAATGTGCTTAGCTGCTTTTTAGCTCCCGCCCAATCATTAAAAATTGCGGTATAATATTTCCACTTATTTTTTAAATCTTCTTGCTTACTATTTAAATATATATCTATCAAATCTCGTTCGAAATTTTTAGAGTTTGTTACGAAAGAGGTATTAGCAATTATATCGAAAGGAAGGGCGTCTCTTTTCAAATTAACTAAAACAACTAGAATTTTATAACTCACTCGATTTCTTGATGTGAGGTATCCCAACTCATAAAACACGTTTGCGCTCAGGGGTACTTTTGAGATCAGACATATCGCGGAATCGCTGGAATCCATCTCGGATATAATATTTACTATTATTTCTAAGCTATCTGAGGATTCGCCACCTACAATAAAAGTATCTTTCGGATATCGCTCTTGCAAGATACTTTTAGCTCTGTCCGCCAACCTTTTATTGTCCCAGATAATAAAGACATTTGCCATTGTTATCCCCACCTAACAATATTTTCTAATATTGTATTATATTTCGAGGCAAAACGCAACTTTGCTTGGTTGTGATAAAATTGGTGCCCAAGTGGCTCTTCCGCGACAACTAATCCCGCCGCGTGCCCTGCATGAGTTTACTTTTAAAGTTGGTTATGATAAAGCTGATATTCAATATAGCCGGCTGGAGTTAATTGCATTTGATGAAAAACATAAGAGACATAGCCGTTTTGCTTTATATCGCTATGTCTTTGAGATAAACAACAAATCCGAACCCGTCCCCGATGGGAAACAAGTTCGGATTATGTTGCTTTGTTCTGTGTGGACAAAAAAGATGCAACAGATTTCAAGTTCCTTGCGGCAGGCTTTTCTGATTATCTACACAGAGAGCACTTACGGTTATGGCCCTTCGGGGCCGCGCCACAAGTACGCCACAAATCCGGAAGGTTAACTGCCACACAGCGGAAAGAGAAGATACCTTTTATATTTCAAGCGAAACTTCTTGACCGATGCACCCAATAAGGCTTAGGTCAGCGATATTACATACGCAAAAGCGGGAATGGATTTTCTATATCTCTGCGTGGTCATTGACCTCTACTCCAGAAAGGTCATCGGCTATGCGATTTCAGAGAACATTGATACGGAACTGGTCATGCAGGCCTTTGAACAAGCATTTATATCCCGCGGCGAACCGGAGGGCCTGCTGTTCCACAGTGACCAAGGTACACAGTATACCGCATTCGCTTTCCGACAGCGTCTCAAAAAATGCAGCGTGCAGCAGTCTTTCTCCACGCCGGGAAGCCCCCACGATCACGCAGTGGCTGAGTCCTTTTTTGCCAGCATGACAAAGGAAGATTTTCGCCGGAACTTTTATAAAACGGATGAAAAATTCAGAATTGCCGTTGAACGCTATATTGATTTTTATAACGATTACCGCCCACACCAGCGCTTAGGATTTCTTACGCCGAATCAAGCGGAAGACGAGTATTATACTGCACATACATCATAAATAAGAAAATGCCTACAGTGTTTGGCCAGCCCGAAAATGACTGTCCAATTTACTGTAGGCATTCCATCTGTCATGTGTTGCCGAAAAAGGCACACACAATCACACGGCGCAGCCGGCTGCGCGCCCATTTCCGCTATATTTCAAAACCTGCATACTGCGTCATATAAAGCTCATAGTATTTGCCCCTTTGGGCCAGGAGCGTGTCATGATCTCCGCTCTCCACAATCTCCCCCTGATCCATCACCACAATCAGATCGGAATCCCGAATTGTGGACAGGCGGTGGGCGATCACGATGCTGGTTCGTCCCCGCATGGCCTGCTGCATGGCGCTCTGGATGGCCTTTTCCGTCCGGGTATCCACATTGGAGGTGGCCTCATCCAGAATCAGGATCTTGGGATCGGCCACAAACGCCCGCGCAATGGCCAGAAGCTGTCTCTGACCCTGGCTGATGTTGGCTCCGGCCGCAGTCAGCTCCGTATCATAGCCCAGGGGCAGCATCCGCAGCAGCTCCTCACAGCGGCTCATGCGGACCGCTTCGTCCAGCTGTTCCTGCGTGGCGTCCTCATTGGCATACAGGAGGTTGCCACGGATCGTGTCAGAGAACAGCACCGTGTCCTGCAGGACGATGGCCACATTCTTCCGAAGGCTCTTTCGGCCAACTTCCGCGATACTCTGCCCGCCGATCCGAATCTCGCCGCTGTCCATGTCGTAAAAGCGCATCAGGAGATTCACAACCGTGGTCTTGCCGCTGCCAGTGGAGCCCACCAGGGCTACCTTCTTTCCAGGGGGGACCGTCAGGGTAAAATCCCGGATAACGGGATGTCCCGGCACATAGGAGAACTTCACATTTTGGAAGCATACCGCCGCATCCCCTCCCGCTTCCAGAGCGCAGCCATCCATGGGCTCGTCAGACTCATCCAAAACAGTAAAAACACGCTCCGCTCCGGCAATGGCGGTCTGGAGCTGGCCGTAGACCTGGGCAAGCTCATTGATGGGGCGGCTGAACTGCTTGGCATAGACGATAAAAGCGGAAATAACGCCCACGGAGATCAGGCCGCGCATCGCAAAATAGCCGCCAAACGCCGCGATGATGACAAAACCGATGTTGCCGATGCAGTTCATGACCGGCCCCATCACACCGCTGAAGGCGTCGGTGCGGATGCCCGCTTTGGTCAGGGAATCGGAGGTGACGCAAAATTCCGCAGCTGTCGTCTCCTGGCGGTTGTAAGCGACCACCGTACGGTAGCCGGAGATCATCTCCTCCACCGTGCCGTTCAACTGTCCCAAGAGCTGCTGGCGCTTTCGGGAAAACCGGCGCACCTGCTTTGACAGGATCCTGGTCGCCAATACGGTCAGAAGCACCGTCACACAGCTTAAAAGCGCCAGCTGCCAGCAGTAGTACAGCATGACTGAAACGGTACCGGCAATGGTCAGCGCGCCGGAAAACAAGGAGGGCAGGGACTGAGAGACCGTTGTGGAAATGTTCTCAATATCATTGGTCATACGGCTCATGACATCGCCGTGGGAGTGGGTGTCAAGATATCGAATGGGCAGATCCACAATTTTCCCGAACAGCTCCTCCCGCATCCGCCTGACAATCCGCTGGCTGAGCCTGGCGCTGATCAGCCCCTGCGCAAGCTGGCCCGCGCTGTAAAGCAGATAGGCGGTCAGCATCAAGACGAGCGTTCCGGAAAAGGAACCCTCCTTTTCGCCCGCAATCATATCGATAGCCCCGCTTTGCAGGCTAGGGGCATAGATGCCGCAGAGTGTCCCCACAAGGACGATAGCTAGCATGGAAGCCGCCATCCACTTCTCGTGGACGAAATAGGACGCGAGCCGCTTCAACGCGGCGCCTGCATGCTCCGCGTGCTCCGTTTCCGCGAAGCGGGAGCTGCGGTTCATCATACCTGGAATATTGCGCTCCTCCAGCCTCTTGTCAGCCATCGCTCTCACCGTCCTCTCCCATCTGGGAATCGTAGATGTCCCGGTAGGTTTTACAGCTCTCCATCAGCTGCTCATGGGTTCCGCAGGCCGCAATGCCGCCGTTCTCCAGCACAACGATCCGATCCGCGCGGCGGACCGAGGCGATCCGCTGCGCAATGATGATCTTTGTGCTGCTGGGATTTGCCTCCCGCAGCGCCGCGTACAGGTCCGCCTCCGTTTTTAAATCAAGGGCGCTGGTGGAGTCGTCAAAAATCAGAATCTCCGCGTCCTTTACAATGGCTCTGGCAATGGAGACACGCTGTTTCTGGCCGCCGGACAAGCTCATTCCCCGCTCCGCAACCATGGTGTCATAGCCGTCGGGGGCGGAACGGATAAAACTGTCCGCCTGGGCAATCCGCGTTGCCTTGCAGATTGCCACCTGACTTCCCTCAGCAGCCCCCCATGCAATATTGGAACCGATAGAAACGCTGAACAGCTCGCTTTTTTGCAGAGCAATTGCGATTTTATCCCGCAGAGCCTTTTGGTCATAGTCCTTCACATCCACGCCATCCACTAGAACCGCGCCCTCCGTCGCATCGTAGAACCGGGGAATCAGGCTTACCAGAGAAGATTTGCCGCAGCCAGTAGCGCCCATGACCGCCACAGTCTCCCCGGGATGGATGGTCAGGTCGATGGCTTTCAGAACCGTTTGCGCACTGCCGGGATATGCAAAAGACACATTTCGGAATTCGATCTGTCCGCACAGATCCGTCCTTCCGCTGAAGCCGCCGTCCTTCAGCTCCGGCTGGCTGTCCAGCACCTCCTTCAGACGATTCCAGGACGCGATTCCACGGGAGATATTCTGAAACAGCATAATCAGTCCCAGAATGCCGTTGAGCAGCTGGGTTGTATATGTAATAGCCGCCATGATGCCGCCTGGCGTGGCGTGGAAGACGCCGGCCTCATGGGAACCCGCCAGCAGGATAGCGGCCACTACCAAATACATCAGCGCGTTGACGGCAGGATTCATAAAGGCAAAAATCGTCAGCACTTGGAGCTGTGTTCTGATCAGCGCGTCATTCGCTTTGCCAAAGCGGGCCTTTTCAGAAAGCTCCCGGACACAGGCTTTCACGATACGGATGCCGGATACATCCTCCTGCATGATGGCGTTGATCCGGTCCAGCTGCGACTGCAGCCTGCCAAACAGTGGGTTGGTTTTGTGCAAGCATATGGCCAGACAGCCCACGACAAACGGAAACGCGCACAGCACGATCAGGCCAAAGCGCCAATTCAGACGGAACATGAAGTATATACTGCCAAACATCAGCATGGAGGTGCGGATCATGCCGCGGACAAATGCGGATATCAAATTCTGCACCTGCGTGATGTCATTGGTCACTCGGGTGACCAATGAACCAGTACCAAACCGGTCCATTTGGGGAAAAGAAAAGGTCATGATCCGCCGGAAGGCGTCCTTTCGGATTTCATTGCCGATATTCTGGGCGCTTATATGAGAGAACACATTATTCATGGAACCGCAGAATCCGCCGAAAAGAACCAGGGCGCTCATTCGCAATCCCAGCGGCCAGATCAGATTCATATCGCCTACGCCGCCGGTGTCAACGCCCAATACGCCGTCGTCTACAATCCGGCTCATGATCTCCGGCTGGAGCAGGTCTATCAGGACCTCGCCTACCATAAAAGCTCCGGCAAGGATGGCAAAAGGAAGATATTTTTTCACATATTTCCACATATTCTTCTCCTCATGTTATTTGCGGCAGTCGCGCTTGCGGTCCCTTCTGTCATCTGTGGATATACATTGCGGGCCACATGTTCGATATTGCTGATCCCAGAACCCATTGATCTTTTCCAAAAGGCCGAGAAGGCATTGCTTCTCGGCCTCCGAAAGGCAAGCGAACATCTCCTGGTGACGCTGCTCCCGTTTGGCATACGCCTCGCCGGCCAAGGCTTCACCCGCTTTTGTCAGGTGTATATCGGTGGTCCTGTGGTCTGTGCAGCTGGGGATACGCAGGAGCAGGCCTGCCGTCTCGAGCTTCCCGATCACCTC
Source organism: uncultured Oscillospiraceae bacterium (assembly GCA_902373635.1). Classification (GTDB taxonomy): domain Bacteria; phylum Bacillota; class Clostridia; order Oscillospirales; family Oscillospiraceae; genus Pelethomonas. Next base: position 51,528 of record CABKMV010000002.1, on the reverse strand, counting down.
GCTGGCAGAGCCGGGCTGAATCCCCAGGTGCTCGGTCAGCTCCCGCTGGGTTATGTCCCGATTTTCTTTCAGAATCATCAAGATGCGCCTCTGGCTGCCCTTTCCCTCGGAGATACGCCGCATAGTATGGCTGATATCCCATAGATTGCGGATCAGTTTATTATTCATATCCAATGACTCATATTGCCTCAGCATCATATCGCTCCCTCACTTTCAACGCCCCAGTTATTTTATGTACTTCCCGCAAAAATGTCAAGGTGCCTTGGCTTTTTGCCTGGGCATCAAAAAACGCGCGGAGCTTCTTTCTTCTGCCGCGGTTTTGGTGGATGTTCAGGGAATACGACGCCCTGGGCTGTATATACGCCTGGAAAAATGCGCTGTCAGCCGTCAGCATTGCCAATTTATTTTCCCAAATTGATCCACCAAAAATGGGTGGATGGGGAACATACAAAAAACGGCAAGCCTCTATTGAAGCTTGCCGTTTTTTAGAAGGGACGAACACTTTCGAGGAACCATTTTTCAGGCCCGAACCCAAACCAAATCGCAATCCAGCGCAGCGATTGCGATTTGGAAAGGAGGCGCAGCAAAATGAGCGCGCTCTGACTTTTTTACAAAAGTCGAAGCGAACGATATGCAGTCCGCAACGACGTGTAACATCGAAATACTTATAGATGTCACCTTTTGGTGGTTACAGAAACATGATAATCTGCAGAATATGACTTCGTCAACATTGAATAAAGTACTCGTATCTGAGTATACTTTATATAAAGAGTCCGCAACGCTCGTACAACAGTTTGCTGTAACCTGTTGTGCGACAAACAGCATCTAAGCGGGCTCTTTTTTTATATACGAATTGAAGTGTGATAAACTTCGATTTCTGGAAACCGCTAATTCCATCTCATACAGCTCAAGAAGCTGGGCCATAATAAATTTTCTATCAGCTTTTTGCGGAAGTTTCGCATTGAAATCCTCCTTTCTCAGGCTGTCTGTATTATGGACATACTGCCAATCCCATGTGTTATGACACATGGGGGTTCAGATTTTGGAAATCTTCCGTTTGTAAATCGATTTCAAGTTTTTTGTGTTTTCATGTCCCATTTCTATCGCAGATATGAAAATGGCTGAAAACCTTGGCATGACAAGGCTTTCAGCCATAAACCAACCCCACCTAATCCGTCAGTCTCATAGAAACTGTTCGGATTAGGTAGGGTCGTTCAATTTGGTGGAGGTGAGGGGAGCCGAACTCTGGTAAAACGATTTTTGCCTTTTCACGGCTTTTCCCTTTGTGCATTGTGCACCAACGGTTTCCGGATTTTGGAATTCGCTTCCAGTCGTTCCTTTTCCCCCCTAAAATCAGAGGTTGTCAGGGAGTAATATCTACCAGATATCTACCAACCCTCTTTTTGGCAGGGGTGGTTTGCCCCTTCCAAGCGTTTGTCTGCATTCTGGCAGCAGTGCAGTCATTACAAGTATTCGTTTTTCTTGGGCTATAGCTTCTTCTGCCACTTTCTCATTTCGGCTTGGCTCAGAACCCAATTGCCATTAGAAGACGCCTCAATCCGCCCCTGCCGTTTTGCACATTGAATTGCACTGTGAAACAATTCCACTACAATATTACCAGAGCGGGTATACCCCATCAATTTTGCTGCTTCTCGAATCAAATCTTCCTGTGGCAGGCTGATTTGATCATACAGCACACAGCAAATAGCATTGGAAGCCTCTTGTATCGGTACATCGCGTGCTTCACGTTTTGTGCTTTCGCTGCCGCTCGCTCTGAAATCCATATAATCTTCCGGCCCTTGATTTTTTTGCCAGTAGACCCGCTGATCATCCGTTGTGGTACAGTTAAGATTCATGGAATAAAAAACCTGCGACATGCGATTTTGAATTCGGCTTCCGGCTCTTGCAATACCATAGCTCTGCACAACCCGCCGGATTAACAAGGATTCGCAGATTGGAGCCTCTTGTGCAATTACGCTCTGAACCTTTTCTTTAATTTGTTTGGTATAAAATGGTTGGGCAAAATCTTCTGCAGAAACATATTCTTCTTTCAGCTTCGCAGGCACATAAAACGGTATTGATACTGTTTTTTGTACAGGGGATGCAGGCTTTTCAGGCAGTTGTTTTACATTCCCCGCCACCTTCTGTATTGTTTTTTGTGACAACTCTGTCACGTTGTGTTTTGGCGGCAAAGAGGTCGGTTTAACAGGATCTGCTTTCAGTTCCTCCAAGCATGCAATAATCCGATTCAATTCCTTCTGCTGATTGTCCCACCAGTCCATTGTCCAGATACGAAGCGTTTTCCACCCCAGGCCGTTCAGCACGCTGATTTGTGCAATCTCGCGATCATGTACCGTCTTAGACGCACCATAGCTTTCGCCGTCAAGCAAAATACCCAGCAGATATTGGTTCGGGTCTCGTGGATCAACAACACCAATATCAACTTTATATTCCGAATGCCCAACAGACAATTCTGCTGTATACCCTTTTTCTTTGAGTGCCGTGCGGATTGCATTGGCAATACCGTTTTTCTTATTTCGATACTGACGAATTGCATTTTCATCTACAACCAGTTTTCCGTGATCCGCATATTCGAGAAATGCTTTTAGTGCTGCAACACCTACAGCACTGCTCCGGGACAGGTTGATTTGATCCGGAGTCATGGAAGTAAATACCTTCATTTCATATCGCGCACGGGAAACGGCTACATTCAGGCGACGCCAGCCACCGGTGCGATTCAGCGGGCCAAAATTCATGGAAACTTTTCCGTTTTCATCCGCTCCATAGCCAATAGAAAACAAAATCACATCCCGCTCATCGCCTTGAACATTTTCCAGATTCTTGATAAAAATCGGCTCTTCCGATTCATATGCCCATTTCTCTAAATCGGAGTCCGCTTTACAAGCTTCTGTCAGTAAATCATCAATCAAGTTTTGTTGACTGATATTAAAGGTGACAATGCCCACGCTGTAACGGGATAATTCCTCATCATGGCAACGGTGAACCAATTCTGCAACGACAGCTTTGGCCTCTGCTTGATTCTGGCGTGTCTTACCACGGTCAAATATGCCATCCACATGAACCAGATTGACTTTGGATTCCCGATCGTTGACGGATGGGAATGTGTAGAGTTTATTTTCATAAAACTGGTTATTACTAAACGCAATCAGGCTTTCATGACGGCTGCGATAATGCCACAGCAGATGAGTCTGAGGCATATTTAAAGCGAGGCAATCATCCAGAATGCTCTCTAAATCCTCTGAATCCAAGTTATCTTCATCCACAGTATTGGCGGCAAAAAAGGAGGTTGGCGGCATCTGCTTCGGGTCACCGACAATGACCGCATTCTTCCCTCTTGCCAATGCACCCACCGCCTTGCTGGTCGGCAGTTGAGAAGCTTCGTCAAAGACGACCAGATCAAACGGCTCCCGATTGGGTTCTAAGTACTGGGCAGCGGATATGGGGCTCATCAGCATACATGGACAGAGTCTGGGCAGTAGATTAGGAATCTGCTCAAACAATTTTCTAATGCTGGTACCGCGGCCATTGCTGCGGATTGCTCGCTGTAGAATACCCAATTCAGAACTTTGAGCCGCTTCTCTGGTGCAGTCCGGCACTCTGGCAGCCAAGCGGCAGAAAATTTCCTGTTGTGTCAGCTTAGTAAGTTCCTGATCAATCCGTTTGAATTGTTCGATTTTTTCATTGAATACCGCTCCGGAGAAGGTTCCAAGTACCGGTTCCGCATCAATATATCGAATTGCCAGTGCCTTTGCGATGGATTTCAAGTAGGCAGGCTTTATCTGGCTATGTGGTACACCTGAGCGATATGCCTCCACGACTGGTGCCAGCCCAAGTTCTTGGGTATCAGATGCAATATCGTTCCATGTGACCCATTCTTTTAATTCGTCGATATAGTCAAGAACTGCCTGGCACAGTACTTTTTGCCCCGCAAGCCAGTGTCCTGCAGTACCTGTATCAGCAATCGTAAGGAGCTGATCCATTTGCTCTTTTGCTGCAAGCACAGTCTGATATGCTTCCAGCAAATTAGTGATTGGCGACTTCAACGTTTTTTGTCCGCCGCACTGTATGCGCAACTGATGGCTTCCGGTCAGAGCCTCCAGTTTCGCTGCACAGTTTTTTGCTTTCTCTGCAGAATTTAAGATACTGTTCCAGTCAGTACTTGCGCCAGCAAATAGGAACTCCAGTCCGTCACCATAGGTTTGGAACAAAGCATCTGCTTTTTTTCGTTCGTTCTGATATTCGACCAAGCTGACAAAGGCTGCGGGCAGTTGTTCCTTTGTTACAGAATGGATCGTATAAACCGCCATGCGTTTTACCAGTGCAATCATTCCAGTCAGCTTAGGCAGGAACCACTTTGCATTGATGGTATTGCATTCATTCATCAATGCCTGTCCATCTAAGTCAAAGAACCCAGGGTTCCATGTCTCTGCCATCTTGTTTCGCAGATTCAGCGCATTCAGATAATGTGTCGCCATTTCCTGCACATCAATGAGATATCGGTTGAGATTTTCTGCTCTTGCCCACGTTGCAGGAAGCTCAGTCCATGGCAGAAGTGCCGCTGCCACATCCGTAAGCTGTTGAAGCTGCACCAGTGTTTCCGGCATGGTCCGCTCAATTGCAGCGGAAAACTCCGCTGCTGCCAATTCCAGCTTTCCCAGGCTGTTCTGATAGGCAGATACAATCTCCGGCAGCTCCATACGCAGCTTTTGAGAATACTGCCTGCACTGAATGGCAGTCAAAGGATGCCCGCCAGGATGGCCTACCGCCATTGCTGCAGCAATGAGCCGTTCTGTCATAGTAAGCTGTTTTTCAAGATCAACCGCTGTGATATGCTCCAGCGTTTCTTCTGCAAACGGATTCAAGTCAGGCGCATTGCGGTTTTCTTCGTACAGGTTCACCAGCTGGAACAGTGTCATGCCACAGGCCTGTGGGCGATGAAGCGCCAGTGCATACTGGTCCAATTCTTTCCTCAGGGCAGAAATTTGCTCTTCCTTCCATTGGAATTGTTCGCAGGTCAAATTTCGCGTAACATCCATTGCCTGACGCAGTTGTTCCAGCACGTCTTTCTTTTTGGATTTATTGGAGTGCAACTCTAGACAGAAGGGACCAATTCCGATATTTGATAGTCTCTTCTGAACAACCTCCAAAGCGGCCATCTTCTCTGCCACGAACAGCACCGACTGCCCCTGTGCCAATGCATTTGCAATTAAAGCTGTGATGGTCTGGGATTTCCCCGTTCCTGGGGGACCATGAAGGACAAAGCTCTCACCGCTGCTTGCCGCCTTGACGGCATATAGCTGAGAAGCGTCCGCACTAAGAGGCAGCAGAACCTGTTCCTCGGAAACATGTTCGCCCAATTCCAAAGGCTGTGCATCCCAGCAGAGTTTGCCTTTCATTAAGCTGCGAACGATTTTGTTTTTGGCAAGATCGTCGGAACGATTGCGAATATCATTCCACATGACAAACTGAGAAAAGGAAAAAATGCCAAGATAGGCAGACTCCAACACATCCCAGCGTTGCTGTCCCATAACAGCTTTTCGAATCACTGCAAATACTCGCCTGGTATCAATACCATGTTCATCCTGCGGAAGCGGGTCTAAGCCACTGATCACAATGCCAAAATCCTGCTTCAATTTTTCTAACATGGTAATATTCATCTGCGGCTCATCATCACGCAGACGAATCACATAGCCCTGATTCGCACCTTTTCGCACTATCTCCACTGGAAGGAGAATCAGGGGGGCATATCGGGGCTTTGTACTGCGTTTTGTTTCATACCAGCGCAGCAAACCAATTGCAAGGTAAAGTGCATTTGCACCGTTCTCCTCCAAAGCAGTTCGTGAGGAACGGTATAAAGTCTTAATTTTATTGGCTAGTTCGCCTTCCGGCAGCACAGAACGGAGACGCTTATTCTGAAATTCGGCCTGAATCAGCTTTTTCATATCGCCTAGTTCATGCATCATTTCAAAGCTGATTGATTCTTTAGAAATATGCCAGTCTGTGGGGTGTGGTAAAATGAAAAAATCACTTCCATCTGTCAAAGAATCTTCCAGTTCACCCACAGAGGATATCAAAAGCGGAACCATTCTGGAAATGCGCATATTAATTAGCGTATTGCGAAGACCTAAGTCAAGCAGCTTGCGTTCCCATAACTGTTTTCTAGTCACCGCAACGCTAGCTTTTCTGCTCTCATCCACCACAATACGTTCCTGTATGTCCTGCGGAGCAGAAGTCAAATTCTGTTCATCTATTTTTTCCCGCTCAATCTGCCAGCCATTTTCTGACTGTATCCGCATAGGAAGCGGGGAATTGCCGCTGAACCGAGCGCGGCTTACGTCAATAATAAACTGAACCGGGTCTGTTCCGACTAATTCTCTCTCTGCAACAGCACGCGCATCATCAAAGGACATATTTTTCCCCGAAACAAAAGCGGTACACTCAACAACCGCTAATTCATTGATGCCATCGGCAAGCCGCTTTGTAAGCAAAGAAACATCATCCTGAACCGCTTCTGGAAAGGTCAGTTCCTCCAGCCATACGCCGCCAAAGATGTGTCCCTGCAGCAATATCATCAATGGGTGAAGTCCCGCTGCCTCCAGACACGCTGCATAGAGCAGCGTCAAATCAAGACATGTTCCCATTTTCTGTTGCAAAACCGTATCACAAAGTCGCACCCGCTGACCAAACTTTTCAAAGCTAGCCGGAGGCACGGCATAAATGATATTTTGCTCCTGCAACGCTCCATAAATCGCCGCTGCTTGCGTGAGCACACGGTTAGGGTTCTTTGACTGATAAGCGTCGAGGGAAGGATCTCCCGTCCATTTCCCCAGCAGTTCTGCAGCGCGGGCATTGATTTTAGCGATTTCAGGATGATTTGGCATTACAAATGCAGTGAGTAATTCCGGATACAGCGCATAACCATGCCATTCATCAAAAGCAAGGGCAGTCAGTTCCGTTTTTTCTTCGCAGAGCAGGGTTCCCTCTGTCGCCAGGGAAATTTCGAGTATGCCAGATACTTTTTCAGTAATACTGGCAAGGTAGCTTGCATCTAAAACCAGTTTAATGTCTTTGACAACATAGTCTGTTTTGGCAGGGACGAAATCCAAATGTTTCGAGTACGGCAGACTCAATACGGGATTTGAAGTAATGCGCAACTCTACATCCTCTAAATCATGATCAGATGGATTGATAATCGTGATGCTCTGTACAACTGACACATGATTTTGCTGAAGGGCATAATTGATAACAGGTAAAGCCGAAACATCCATATGAAGTTGTTCCGCAATCAAATAATCTGTTTCGGCCTCTGAAAGTAGCAGCTTTTCCGACGCATCTGTAGCTTTCTTCCTGCGTTCTTCATGCGGCAAGTCTGAAACAGCTGTTTTAATTTCAGCGATTTGCTCTCCTAATTCTTTGATTTTTTCTTCCTGTGCTTTCAGCTGATCCGTATAATCAACAGCAGCAGGTTGATTTTCCGGTTCCTGATAAGGAACCGGAGTAAACGCCCAATTGCCGTACACTTCCATAAACCAAACACCCAAGCTGTATGTCATGCGAAGAAGAGTCCTTGCTTTATCTTCCGTGTTCAGCCCAGTATGGACAGCATCATTTCTGGCCTTGCGAAGAGCAGTCAGGATATCATAGATATTATCCGGGAGCAAACCATTGCGAGACAAAATACGAATTTTATCAACCTGTCTGGATTCTTCAGGTAAAGAGATCGATTCAAAGCGGCAAAGCTCGGAAACGATTCGCTCGGCAAAGAGTCCCAACTTATAAATACAGGCATTCGGATCGGAATACAGATAAGTTTCTGCATTTAGCCCTATCTGTGCCAGTTCCTCCCAATATTGTGCTAAAAACGCAAAATTGGATTCCATATCACAGAACTCCTTCTCTTTATATACATTTTGATTGTCGATGATTGCTCAGCGTGTCACAAAATGCAATTTCCTCGGCAGAGAGCCTATGCGTTTGTCCCTTCTAACGCAGCTTGGTTATCCCCATACGAAGATACAATTTCATACATTATATCACATCTTTTGGCAAATCCAAACATAGTTTTGCATTGTTCGTAATTATTGATTGGCATTTGCATATGAGATCTTTATAGCAAATGTGGAACTATCAACGATAAACAGCTTATCATTAAATCGCTCATAAAGTCCTTTGGTCTGCAAATTACATTCTTAACTGCCTCAGGATGAAAATTCTCTATAGTCATTCCGGTTGACTAAGTACTCCCCTGGGAGTATAATTATCTCAGGGAATGGAGATGATGCTTCTATGATCAAAAAACTCTACCATGGCTCCTCTAAAATCATTAAGAAGCCCATTTTTGGATATGGTAAGACCTACAATGACTACGGCCTCGGCTTTTACTGCACCGACGCCCTTGAAATGGCAAAGGAGTGGGGTGTCGGCAAAGATCAGGACGGTTATGCCAACTGCTACGAGTTGGACTGTACCGGGCTGCGGATCCTCGATTTGAACGCCCCGGAATACTGCATTCTGCACTGGCTGGCGGTGCTGCTGCAAAACCGGGAGTTTGATGTTCCGTCCGGGCTTGCACTGGAAGCCAGGGAATACCTGCTGGCCAGCTTTTTGGTGGACTACGAAAGCTATGACGCGATCATCGGTTACCGCGCCGACGACAGTTACTTCTCCTTCGCGCAGGATTTTATCAATGGTACGATCTCTTACCGGCAACTCAACAACGCCATGCACCTGGGCAAACTCGGTCAGCAGTTTGTTCTCAAGAGCAAAACGGCCTTTGACCGGATCCGATTTGTGGGCAGTGAGATCGCCGAAAGCGACGTGTGGTACGCCAAAAAGATGCTGCGCGACAAAACGGCCCGCCGGGAATACTTCAGCGTAGAGCGCAATCAACGTCAGCGCGGCGACATATATATCACACAGATCATGGATGAGGAGATGATGCCCGATGATCCACGCTTACGATAAGGTTTATCTTGAAAAAGCCCGTATTGCCCTCGGCCGTATGCTGGATTTCGCCGTGTATGATCTGAACTATGATATCGCCCAATTTTTTGACCTGTTCCTTTCGTCCGGCGTTGCCGACCGATTTGGGAAAGGCGATTTCACTCTGCTCGTCGGGATGTCCGGAGTGGAGATCGCCTACGAGGTCTTGGAACAATCGAAAATCGAGTTTGAGCGAATCAAGCCAAATTATACGGCTAATCGCAGTGAAGAATACTGGACCGGATGGGCCCTGGCCTATTATCAGTGGGAGAATGCCCTGAGCTTTGCTGAGATCGTCCATTATATCCCCATGAAAGAAATTCAGGCTCTGTATTCCCCTTATCATGAGATGGACATCCGGCAGTTTGTTGACAAGATGAACGAGTTGTACAAAACTGCAAAGCCGGAAACAAATCTCAAGCTGCTACGGCAGAAAGCCGGTCTGAGTCAGCGGGAGTTGGCGGAACTATCTAGCGTGCCGGTGCGCACCATCCAGCAGTACGAGCAGCGGCAGAAAAACATCAACAAGGCGCAGGCGGAGTACTTGGTTATGCTGTCTCAGACGTTGTGCTGCGATATTGGCAACTTGATTGAGAGAGTGGAATAATGATTGATAAGGCGTGCCAATACCGTTTCCAGACTTTTCTATGGGATTAGATAATTACTTATGTGTAATATTTTGCATCTCCGCGGTTCATCAGCCTAAGGTGGAATGAAATCGAAAGATAGTGAATCCCTTCAATAGACAGAGGGGTATCGCCGAAATTTCCTATTATCAAAACATCTTTTCCTTTATTGAGACCATAACTTCTAACAGCATACTTTGCGTGCGGACTAATTTGTGCACTATACTTACATTCAGCAATTCCTTGCGGTCCAGCAATAGCATTTTCATCCGCTTTCAGAATCAACAAGGGCGAGACTAAAGCACCTTCTCCCGTTACCTGATAAAGGTTGACCGGATTATTATTGATAAATTTTGGAACGGTAGAACTCCAGTTCAACAATATGGCAAGCCGGAAAAATCAATTGAAATCTGCAGTTTCAGGGTTGTTAGCCCCGGAAATGTATTGGAAGCCTGCAGGAAAATCCGTGAGCATTGCAATCCAAGTTCCTAAGATAGACTTTGCACAGTCTTTTCCCTTATATACAAATCAAATGCCACAGGTTTTTGACGCTGTACGCAAATTACAATCACTGGCACGAGAGATCGGCAACATTCCAGGCATTCTGGATTAATAGCCGTAGCACTTTAATTTTTATACCGCGTGGTGCTGGCAAGATGTTGTTAAAATCCGCAACGACAAATGGCCCTCGATTCCAAACAGAATCGAGGGCCTTACTGGTGCGCCCAGCGGGCGCGCGTTCTAAAAGGAAGGCGGAGGCAAAGCTCTACTGAGAAATTTTGTAGAACTACAGCCAAGTGTAACCTTGGGGTCCCATTGTTCATATACATATTAGTTGTGTTTGTAAAAAAATGCATGTATTATCTCATACAAAGCGTTTCGTATCGTTAAGGATTTCTTGAAAAAGCTCCTCCGCATATATTTCACCACAAACATCTGGGTGATATTGTTTTGCCAGATTCCGATACTCACGCTTTAATGTCAAAACATCTGTATGGGCTTGTGGTGAGAACCAACTGTCCCCGTACAGGCAATATGGCCTCGTAACTCCGTCGGGCTGTTCTAATATACCATTGTCATCAATACCATCTGTTGTAATATGTACTGTTCTATACGGAAGGTTCAACGAGATAGTTTCAGGCAAAATAAAATAGAAGCTTCCCCGTTGATACATTCTCACAGATGAGTAATCTCCAAAATCCGAAAATACTTTTGTTAAATTTTTAAGGTTTTCCTTATTTTCATATAAGCGAAGAAATAATTGGATAACAGGGTTATCGTCTCTGCGCAATCGCTCAAGCGCCTCCCTGCTCTTGGTGACAGCAGCCTTGTAAATGCGGTTTCGCTCTTTTTCAGTATTTTTAAGCTGCTGGGGAAGTTCCGCTAATGCAGAATTCAACTCTTTGCTTGACTCATACATCTCCCATAGGTTTTGTTTCAATGGCTCAACCTCAAAAACATTAGCACCGTTCGACTCCATTTTGCGCAATTGCCATTCTGCTTCACGGATAGTGTCCGAGATCTTGATCAGGGCTTGATACATTTCGCCCTCCTGTTGCTTCAATTTCAGAATCATTTCCGAAATTGATTTCACGTCCGGATTTACATAGTCAAAAAGCTTTGGTCGGTCTAATTCCGGCTTGGCACAGGCAAGCACCTGATAATCGTAAATATCCCGGAGCCATGTCTGTTCTAAATACTGTGTTTCTTCACTCCAATTTTTTCTACATAGAATATCGGAAAGGGCCTCCGTATTCTGTAGTATCATGGCATAGTGTAACGGAGTCAGTCCAAGGCCATCTCTGAGATGGAGCTGTTTTTCTGTAATTTCTCCTCCTTCGCAAAGCGCTTTGAACACGGCTTGCATCTGTTGGTTCCCATAGATACAGATAAAGTCTTCTAATAAGTATGTGGCATTAACGCCGTATTCTTGAGCAATCTTAGAAACTGTTTCTCTGGCTGTATCACAACGGGTTTGCCGCATACAAATAAGCGCATATGCAGAAAGATATGTTTGGGATTCGGACTGATCCCGCAAATTACTATACACTTTATTTAAATATGAATCTGCAAAGATTATATTTGGATTTGACAAGTCCTGTAGCAAAGCATCTGAAAAACGCTTTGGGATCTGCGCTAACTCTGCTTTTGTTTCTAATGAAACATTCAGGGGAAGTTCGGCTAAAAATGCTTGGTAGTCAGATTCGCTGCACTGTCGAAACACATCTTCCGCCAGCAAATTGGCTGCATCATCACAGTAATTTTGCTTCGTGCTAATTGCTCTAAGGACTGCCTTCATTCGAGTTGAAAGTATATCGCTTCTCATTTCCGACTTAGCAAGGTCAAAAAACTCTGTTACTATATTGTCCATCATTTCTTTGGCGGACACGCTTTGACGACACAAATCTGTCTGTATCGCTTCCAGGATGTGACGAATTTCCACCCCTGCCGTATTTTGTTGTATCAAGGTATTGCTGTATATTTCATACTCAGTTTTGCCACTTTGAAGGAAAACAGCACCCTTGCCTGATTCCTGTGTAATAATATATTTGCAAAGATCTGTATATGGAATACGATTTGAAGGAAGGGGATTTGTATCTCTTGGAAATGGATAAAATGCTTTGTCCGTAAAAATCAATCCATCCAGTGTAAGCCCAAACAGCGGAAGAAGTCCTTTGCAATATGCTATCAGATATTCGTCCTTCGGAATCTTGTAGGTGCTAAATACTTTTTCCGGCTTTTTTATCTTCTGAATCTCTAGACTCACTTTTTTGCAGCCGGAAGTTGCTGTAACCAGAACATCGCTTTTACTTCCAGCTAAATCAATTAATTGCTCCCCTAATATTATAATCATACGTTCAGCCCTTCTTGAATTGCCACAATAGCTCGAAGTAGCGCTTGCTGATCATTCTCATTTTCATGCAACTGCCCAAGCTGCCATTGCCTTGCCTTGAAATAGGATCGCGCTCGCACAATGATTTTGGTCAGTCGGCACATATTGTCATCCTGACTATATATGCTCCCTGTAGCCGCATAGTTTGCTCCAAAACAGTTCGGACATACCGATTTTATCATAAAAATCACCAGAAGCAAGCTTGCTTCTGGTGATTTTATGGTGGAGGTGAGGGGAGTCGAACCCCTGTCCGAAAACAATTCCACGGGATATTCTCCGGGCGCAGACGGTTATTCCGGGCGGCGTTACCACCCTGTTCCCCTCCCCAACGGCAAGCCGTCACGCCGAAAGGTCAGGTGAGAGTCATGATGCATGGCACGGTCAACTCTTTCCGTACTCACGTTCACTGCTAAACGACGCCCTTCTTAAGCCGCAGTACTCTTAAGTCGGACGGCTGCCAGCAATCAGGCAGCGATAGCTAAAGAATCGTTGTTCTTTAATTTATAAAAGTTGCCCGTTTTTAGGTGGCCAGGCGCCACCGCCCGCTGATCCCGCTTCCTCATCCCCGTCGAAACCGGTACACCCCCATATGTGGACTGTACCGAGCATAGCACAGTCCGTTGGAGAATACAATCAAATTTTTTGTGAACAATCAGCACTTGGCCAGGGGGGCCACCAGCGCGTGGGGCAGCACCTTCGCCAGAACACGATAGAACTTGTAAAACGCCTTTGGCGTATACATGACCTTTCCCGCCCTGGCCGCGGCCAGGGTCCCGGCCACCACCTGCTTGGGATCACAGTAGGGTAGCGTCTCAAAGGTCTTGGAATTTCCGGCGATCCTGCCGATCTCCAGGAACTCCGTGGCCATGGGGCCGGGACAGACGGCGGTAACGCCGATACCGGCCCCCTTTAACTCACAGGCCAGGCCGCGGGTGAAGCTGGAGACATATGCCTTGGTACTGCTGTAGACCGTCATCCTGGGGTTGACGCAGAAGGAGGCGATGGAGCTGACATTGATGATATGGCTGCCGGCGGACATGTAGGGAATCACAATGTGGGATACCGCCGTCAGGGCCGTGACATTCAGATCCGTCATCCGCACCTGCTTGTCCACCTCGCCCCGGCCCACGTCGCCCAGATAGCCGCAGCCCGCATTATTGATGAGCAGCCGTACATCCGGTTTCTCCGCGGCCAGCTTCTCCGCCAGGGCGGAAAAGCTCCCCTTGTCGCACAGATCCAGCGGCAAGATCTCCGTCCTGACGCTCTCCAGCTTTTCGGCCAGCTCCTCCAGCCGCTCCCTGCGGCGGGCAATGAGCCACACCTGCTCCACCTCCGGGAAATAGTCCCGCATCTGCTTGGCGAACTCCTCGCCCAGGCCGGCGGAAGCGCCGGTTATCACAGCGATCTTCATCATTTCTTCTCCGGCTCGGGGTAGTCCTCACCCAAGGTATCCACCCGGACGGATCTTATGACCTGGGGCTTGTTGGGCTTGTCGTTCATCATGTTCCGGGGCACGCGGGAGACATCCACCGCGGCCTCCACATTCTCCGTGATCCTGCCGAAGGCGGCGTACTGGCCGTCCAGATGGGGCGCGGCGTCCACCATGATGAAGAACTGGCTGCCCGCGCTGTCGGGATGCATGGCCCGGGCCATAGACAGCACGCCCAGGGTATGCTTGATGTCATTCTTCTCAAAGCCGTTGCCCGCGAACTCGCCCCGGATCTGATAGCCAGGGCCGCCGGTGCCGGTGCCGCTGGGACAGCCGCCCTGGATCATGAAGCCGGGGATGACCCGGTGGAAGATCAGGCCGTCGTAGTAGCCGCTGTTGGCCAGGGCGATAAAGTTATTGACCGTGTTGGGGGCCTTCTCGGGGTACAGCTCCCCCTTCATGATCTGACCATTTTCCAACTCAAACGTAACAATCGGATTGCTCATCGTCGTTCTCCTTCTTCTTTATCGGTTGTAGGACTTCATAGCCCGGTCCATGTCCCGCTTGGCGTCCCGCTGGGCCGTGGCGTCGCGCTTATCGTAGTTCTTTTTGCCCTTGCACAGGCCCACCTCCACCTTCACCCGGGCGTTTTTAAAATAGACGCTCAGGGGCACCAGGGCGTAGCCGTCCTGCTGGACATAGGCCTGGAGGCGGTTGATCTCCCGCTTGTGCATCAGAAGGCGGCGGGGCCTCACCGGGTCTTTGTTGAAGATATTGCCGTGCTCATAGGGGCTGATGTGCATCCCGTGGAGGTAGATCTCCCCATTTTTGGCGATGCAGTAGGAGTCCTTCAGATTCAGCGTTCCCGCCCGGATGGATTTGACCTCCGTTCCGCACAGCTCGATCCCCGCCTCATAGCGGTCCTCCACAAAGTAGTCGTGGTGGGCCTTCCGGTTCTGGGCCGCGATCTTGATCCCGCTTTTCTCCGCCATGGGCAGCGCCTCCTCTCACAGAACTTGCCCAGATAGTATACCATATCTTCCCCTCCGCTGCAAGCAGTGAAATTCCTGTGGCATTCTTCCCTCTTTTATGTTATACTAAACTGAATGTATTTCACTTTGGAGGGCTTGGGATGGCGCGGAGGGCACAGAACAGAAAGGTCATATATCTGCTGCTGGCCGTGGTGCTCCTCCAGTCTGCCGCTATCGCCGGCCTGCTCTTCTCTCTGGACACGGCGGGCCCGCAGGAGGGGGAAGTGGTCTCCGCCCCTGCGGATCCTGCGGAAGAGGATACCGTTATGCCCGCCTGGCTGGAACCGCTACCCGAGGAGCCGGCATCTGAAGAGCCGGCGCAGGAAAAGGAGCCTCCCGAGGGCGCCCTTTCCGCCTCCGACATTCTCGCCTCCTCCCAGGTCATCGCCCACGGCCTGGGCGGGATCGGCGGGGAGACGACCCTCAACTGCCGGGAGGCTTTCCTGGCGCAGTACGAGAATGGCGTGCGGGTGTTCGAGGCCGATCTGCGGCTGACAAAGGACATGCAGGTGGTGCTGCGCCACGACTGGCGCTCCGGCTGGCAGGAGGGCGTCAGCGAGACGGATATCCCCACTTTGGAGGAGTTTCTGGACAAGCCCATCCTGGAGGAGTACACCCCTCTCTCCTTCCGGGACCTGCTGCTTCTCATGGAGGAGTACCCCGACGTGTGCGTCATTACCGACACCAAATTCACCGACGCGGAGATCGTTACGCTGCAATTTGAGGCCATGCTGGCCGACGCCAGGGAGCTGGGCCTCAGCTATCTCTTTGACCGGATGGTCATCCAGGTGTACAGCGAGCTGAGCTATCGGATCGTGGACAGTATCCACCACTTTCCCCACTACATCTACACCCTGTACGCGGAGGGCTTTGACCGCACGGAGGATACCTTCCGGGCGAAGGCCGCCTTCTGTCAGGAAAACGGCATCATGGGCGTCACCATGTGGGACTACTGGTGGAGGGAGGACTTTGCCCCCATCGCCCTGGAATACGGCGTCTCCGTCTATGCCCACACCGTCAACGACCCGGACCAGGCCCTGTCGCTGCTGGACAGCGGCGTCGGCGCGGTCTATTCAGATTCCCTGGTCCCCGGTGATCTCAGCCGGGGACCGGACATGGAGGAAGGAGCATAAACACCATGGATCTCACAGAAAAAACCCTTTCCAGCGAGAAGATTTACGACGGGAAGATCCTGCACATCCGGCGGGACACCGTACTGCTCCCCAACGGGCGCCAGTCTTTCCGGGAGGTGGCGGACCACCCCGGCGGCGTGTGTGTGCTGGCCCTGGACAGCCAGGGTCGCGTCCCGCTGGTCAGCCAGTTCCGCTACCCCTACCGGCAGGTGCTCCGCGAGCTGCCCGCCGGCAAGCTGGAATACGGCGAGGACCCGGATGAGGCCGCCCGGCGGGAGCTGCGGGAGGAGACCGGCGCCGTGGCCGGCATCTTCCAGTCCCTGGGGGAGCTGTACCCCTCCCCCGGCTACTGCGGGGAGATCATCCACATGTATCTGGCCCGGGACCTCTCCTTCGGGGCGTCGGATCCGGACGAGGACGAGTTCCTCGACCTGGAGCGCGTCCCCTTCGGCCAGCTGGTGGACGAAGTGCTCGCCGGCCAGATCAGGGACGCCAAGACGATCGCCGCCGTACTGAAGGCAAAACTGCTGCTGGGGCTGTAAAGCCTTGGTCACAGCACGGCAGAGAATGAAACAGAGGTGGAGAAATGGACCAGAAGAAGACGGTACTCATTGTCGAGGACGAAAAAAGCATTGTGGACATCCTCCGGTTCAATCTGGAGAAGGAGGGATACGCCACCCTCACCGCCTATGACGGGGAGGCGGGGTTGGAGCTGGCCATGAGCGGGAACCCGGATATCATACTGCTGGACGTCATGCTGCCGAAAATGATCGGTTTTGACGTATGCAGGACCCTGCGCGAGAGGGGGAACAACGTCCCCGTCATCATCCTCACCGCCCGCGAGGAGGAGGGGGACAAGGTCCTGGGCCTGGAGATCGGCGCTGACGACTACATCACCAAGCCTTTCTCCATGCGGGAACTGATGGCCCGTGTCAAGGCCAATATCCGGCGCACCGCCATGCAGCAGGCAGCCTCCTCCGACACGGTCATGGCTGCGGGCCGGGGCCTGACCATCAACACCGAGAGCTATCAGGTCCTCAAGCATGGCGAGCCCATCGACCTGACCCAGCGGGAATATGAGCTGCTTACCTTCCTGGCCAGCCACCCCGGCAAGGTCTACTCCCGCATCGACCTGATGGAGCAGGTGTGGAACTACGGCTATGTGGGGGACGATGTGCGCACAGTGGATGTGACGGTGCGCCGCCTGCGGGAGAAAATCGAGGACGACCCCGCCAACCCCGCAATGATCCTCACCCGCCGGGGCGTGGGTTACTACTTCTGCGCGGAAAACTAACGCCTGAGCCAGGCAGAGAGGAGGTCTGTCATGTTCCGCAGTCTGCATATGAAGCTGGTTTTGATCATGCTGCTGCTGATCACGTCCCTGATGACCATCGTGGGCGCGTTTCTGATGACCAGCATCACCGGGTTTTATATCGACGAGTTTTACCAGCAGATGGACAGCGTGTTCGGAGACACAGACCCCTCCAACGCCTCCTTTGTCGGCTCCCTGCGCAGGGAAGCCGACCAGGAGGACGGCGCCCAAAAGCTCCAGGAAATGATCGAGGCCAAGGCCGGCGATCTGGGCCTTAACTCCCGCACCCGGAACTACTATATTCTGGACGGCCGCACCGGCCAGTATCTGGCCGGGTCCGACGACGAGTCCGGCGCCAACCTGCAGGCCACCCCCAATCTGCTCACCGCCCGCGCCAGTATTGCCGCCGGCACCGACACCGTGGGGGACCGCAGCGACATCACCGCCAGCTACATGGATGTGGCCATCCCCATCACCGCCGGGGACAGCGCCTACATCATATACATCTATGACAACCGGGACACCGTCAGCGAACTCAACAGCCAACTGTTCCTGATCATCGTGCAGGCCCTGCTGGTGGGGCTCCTCATCTCCGTGCTCCTCAGCTTCCTGCTGAGCAAAACCATGATCACCCCCATCGAGCGGCTGACGGAGGGCGCCGAGCGGGTGGCCGCCGGCGATTTCAGCAGCACCATCCAGGTGGAGTCCACCGACGAGATCGGCATCCTCACCACCACCTTCAACGACATGGCCTCCGTCCTTCAGGACACCCTGGAGGCGGTGGAGAACGAGCGCAACAAGCTGGACACCGTGTTCCTGCACATGACCGACGGCGTGGTGGCCTTCGCCAGCGACGGCTCCATCCTCACCAGCAACCCTGCCGCCAGCCAGATGCTGGGCCGGGAGGTGTCCTTTTACGACTACGAGGCCCTCTTCGGCCAGCAGTTCCCCTTTCAGAAGGTGCTCAGCCTGCAGCGGCCGGACTTCCTCTCCGGGGAGCTGACGGTGGGCGATCGCATCCTGGAGCTGTATCTGGCCCCCTTTTCCGACGGGGAGGACGGCGGCGTGATGTCCGTGATGCACGACGTCACCGTCCAGCGGAAAAACGACGAGATGCGCAAGGAGTTCGTGGCCAACGTCTCCCACGAGCTGCGCACCCCTCTGACCAACGTGCGCAGCTACGCCGAGACGATCCGGGATAACGAGGATATCCCCCGGGAGATGGAAAACAGCTTCCTGGATATCATCATCAGCGAGACGGACCGGATGACCCGCATCGTCCAGGACCTGCTGACCCTCAGCCGGCTGGACTCGGGCCGGGCGGACATGAAGATGTGCCGCTTCTCCTTCCGGGAGGCGGTGGATTCCGTGTGCCGGGCCGTGGAGCTGGACGCCCAGCGCCACCGCCACACCCTGGTGCGCAGCTACAGCGGGCACCTCCTTCCTATGATCATGGGCGACCGCAGCCGGCTGGAGCAGGTCATGATGAATGTGATCGGCAACTCCATCAAATACACCCCGGACGGCGGCACCATCACGGTGGACGCCGGCGTCAGCGGCAAGAACGTGTGGATGGAGGTCTCCGACAACGGCATCGGCATCCCCCAGCAGGACCGGGAGCGGATCTTCGAGCGGTTCTACCGGGTGGATAAGGCCCGCTCCCGGGAGAGCGGCGGCACGGGCCTGGGCCTGTCCATCGCCCGGGAGATCGTGCTGCGCCACAACGGCACCATCGCCCTGGCCGATCACGATGGGCCGGGGACCACCATCCGCATCGTCCTGCCGATCCGCCAGCCCGGGGTCGAGGAGGGCGGCGATGAATAGAAAGAAGAAGGGAATCAACCGGCTGCAGAACCTGGTCCTGGTCCTTTTGACGGTCTCCGCCCTGTTCCTCCTCTCCCGCTTCCCCATCTTCACCGAGAACTGGAGCACCAGGGTCCATGCCTTTCTCGCCGCCCGGCCGGACACGGGCGTGCAGGATCAGCTGACCGACCTGTCGTCGGTGCTGTCCTCCGTCCATCTGGTCGTCACCAGCGACAGCAACTACGGCCGCTACAGCCAGCTGTACGCCTCCGCCGACGACCCCCTGATCTCCCAGCGGATCACCCTCTTGTTCCGGGAGGCCCTGGGGTCGGCCACTGTCGTCGGCATGACCGCGGATATGACCTTGCAGGAGGCGCTCTCTACCCCCAGCCTCTATCTGGACCTGACCACCCACCTGCCCCTGGACGTGGTGGCCGCCTGGCTGGGGGAAACCGTCGGCTTCCAGCGGGATGTGCGCTCCATGGCCCTGACCACAGAGGAGGAGGGGACCGCCATGCTGTATCTTCGCAGCGAGGACGGCACGATCTTCCGCTACCGCACCGCCCTCACCGCTTCCGCCGTTGAGGATACCGCGCGCAGCTTCACCCCCAACGGCGGCAGCTTCGCCTTTGAGTCCAACTACAGCCCGCTCTCCCCCTACACTGTCCTGGTGTCGGAGGCTCCCTCCCTCCCCGGCATCTCCTCCAGCCTTCCTGACGGCTACTCCGCCTATAATCTGCTCTCCGCCCTGGATTTCAACCCCCACACCAATTTCCGGTATACCGAGAGCGGCAGCGGTGTGGAGGTGGTGGAGGAGTCCCCCCGGACGCTGCGCATCGGCCCGGACGGGTCGGTCTCTTACAGCGGCGAGGGGGAGATATCCTCCTCCCTCTTCCGCGTCTCCTGCGCCGGGGAGAGCCCCACCGCCGTGGAGGCCCTCCAGGCCGCGCGGCGCCTGGCCTCCGCTCTCTCCGAGGGGACCGACTCCTCCCCCCTCTTCCTGCACACCGTGGAGGCCACCGAGTCCGGCTGGTCTGTCACCTTCCGCTATCAGGCCGGCGGGGTGCCGGTCCATCTCCCCAATGACACGTCCGCCCTGTCTGTTACCATTGCCGGCCAGTACGTCACCGCCTTCTCCTATTTCTGCCGCTCCTATACCGAGGCCGGCGCGGACGCGGACGCCGGCGGAGATGTTGAGCAGCAGTCCGCCCTTCTTCCGCCGTCCATGGCCGTGGCCATCGCCTCTCTCCGCCCGGGCGCGGGGCTGTCCATCGGCTATGTGGACAGCGGATCAGATCCCATCTTCGCCTGCTGGCTGGACAGCTGAGCAGAGCGCCCGGAAAGGGGGCCCGTACCATGGAATCCAGACAACTGAAGAACATCGCCATCCTGATCCTGCTGCTGCTCAACGCGTTCCTGCTCCTGCTGCTGGCCTTCCAGTACCTTCCCTCCAGGCAGTCCGCGGCGGACTCCGCCCGCCAGCTGGAGGAGCTCTTTGCCGCCGATCAGCTCTCCCTGTCCCGGGAGGTGGATCTGTCCTCCGCGCCCCTCAGCCCCCTGACGCTCTCCCGGCATACGGAGACGGAGGCGGCCATTGCCGCCTGCCTGCTGGGGGAGGAGGCGGAGGCGGTCAGCCTGGGCGGCGGCATCTACAGCTACAGCGCCGCCAGCGGCGCCATCCAATTCCGTTCCGGCGGCAGCTTTGACAGCAGGGATCTGTCCCTTCCCGTGTCCGACGCCGCCGACTTTGCCCGGCAGTTTTGCAGCAGCTTTGGTTACGAGGAGATGTCCGCCCAGCTCTCCGGCGGCAGCGGCGCCGTAACGGCTACCCAGCAGGTGGCCGGCGTGCCGATCGACGGCTGCGGCGTCGCCCTCAGCTTTGAAAATAATGTGCTGGTCTCGGTCTCCGGCGCCCATATCTCCCTGGAGGACGCCGTGCTGGAGGAGGGGGAACAGATGACCTGCACCACCGCCCTGATCCGCTTTTTGGACTACCGCCGCACCGCCGGCGACGTATGCCGCCAGGTGGAGGCCGCCCAGTGCATTTACGAGCTGCAGAGCTCCCCCTCCAGCCAGCGGCTGATCCCCGTCTGGCAGGTGGTCACGGATACCTACACCTATTTTGTGGACTGCTCCTCCGGGGCTGTCTCCCGGCGGTGAGCGCCTGCTTCAGCGGATCCTCCCAAGATGTACCTGTAAAATATTAAAATTTTATAAACTCTTTTTGCTGTCACCCATTGATTTTACCGGAAAACCTGATATACTGGTTGTCGACTGCGGTTATGTCTACCGATTATCGGTTTATTGCCGGTATGAAGTGTTCAGACCTGGGTAAACTGTACCTACAGGCCTATATTTAACAAAGAGGTGCGATTCTTTGACCAAGTATATTGTCGAGGGCGGCCGGCCCTTGTTTGGAGAAGTCCATATCAGCGGCGCAAAAAACGCCGCCGTTGCCATTATCCCCGCCGCCCTGATGGTCAGCGGCCCCTGCCGGATCGAAAATATTCCCCAGATCAGCGATGTGAACCTGCTGCTGGGGATCCTGCAGGATCTGGGCGCCAGTGTGCGCTATATCAATCCCCACACGGTGGAG
This sequence comes from uncultured Oscillospiraceae bacterium, assembly GCA_902373635.1. Taxonomy (GTDB): domain Bacteria; phylum Bacillota; class Clostridia; order Oscillospirales; family Oscillospiraceae; genus Pelethomonas. The sequence goes on along the minus strand of CABKMV010000002.1, from coordinate 29,702 downwards.
ATCGACTCCACAAACCTGCGCAACGGCCGGATCCCCTATGAGTCCGCCCGCCGCTGCCGCGCCTCCTACTACATGCTGGGCGCCCTGCTGGGCCGGTTTGGCGCGGCGGATGTGGCGCTGCCCGGCGGCTGCGACTTCGGCGGTACCCGGCCCATTGACCAGCATCTGAAGGGTTTCCGTGCCCTGGGCGTCCAGGTGGATACCCAGAGCGGCTTTGTCATGGCCGAGGCCGCCGGAGGCCGGCTGAAGGGCGCCAATATCTTCTTTGATAAGGTCTCCGTGGGCGCCACCATCAACATTATGCTGGCCGCCGCCCTGGCCGACGGTATGACTGTCATTGAAAACGTGGCCAAGGAGCCCCATATCGTCGATGTGGCCAACTTCCTCAACTCCATGGGCGCCAACATCATGGGCGCCGGCACCGATGTGATCAAGATCCGCGGCGTGAACCGGCTGCGGGGCGGCACCTATTCCATTATTCCCGACCAGATCGAGGCGGGGACCTATATGGCCGCCGTGGCGGCCTGCGGCGGGCAGGTGAAGCTGTGCAACATCATTCCCAAGCACATGGACTGCATTACCGCTAAAATGACAGAGATGGGCGTGGAGATCGAGGAGATCGAGGACAGCCTGCTGGTCAGCCGCATTGGCCCGCTGATCCGCACCAACATCAAGACCATGCCCTACCCCGGCTTTCCCACCGATATGCAGCCCCAGATGGCGGCCGCCCTGTGCCTGGCCCACGGCACCAGCATCATCACCGACAGCGTGTGGAACAGCCGCTTCCGCTACACCGACGAGTTCAAGCGCATGGGGGCCCAGATCCAGGTGGATGGGAACCTGGCTATCATTGAGGGCGTCGAGCACCTGACCGGCGCCCAGCTGGAGGCCTGCGACCTGCGGGCCGGTGCGGCCATGCTCATCGCCGCCCTCGCCGCCCACGGGATCAGCGAGATCACCAATGTGCAGTATATTGAGCGGGGCTATGAGGACGTCATCGGCAAGGTCCGGGCCATCGGGGGCAGCATCCGCGCCGTTGAGATCCTGGAGGATGACGCCGTGGTCAGCAGCGTCGGCTGATCCAGCCCCCTTCCCCTGTGCATGACACACGCCCGGTAACGAGAAGTCGTTATCGGGCGTTTCCAGGCCCTTATCCCTCCAGGAGGTATCTATGACCTGTTTCTGCACCATCGCCAGCGGTTCCTCCGGAAACGCGGCGCTTTTATCAGACGGCGGCACCCACCTGCTGATCGACATGGGCATCTCCTGCCGCCGGATCTGCCAGGCCCTGGGACAGCTGGGGCTTCGGCCTGATGATCTGAGCGCCGTGCTCATCACCCACGAGCACGCCGACCACATCAGCGGCCTCGCCACCTATATCAAGAAGTACCGCACCCCCATCCTCTGCACTCCCGGCACCGCCCGCCAGCTGCACTATCGCCTGGCGGGGATCGGGCCGCTGCTGTGCCCCATCCCCATGGGGATGACGACCCGCAGGGGCGATGTGGACATTCTCCCCCTCCCCACCAGCCATGACTGCGGGGAGAGCGCCGCGTTCCGCCTCGCCGCCACCGGCGGCGTGCTGGGCTATCTCACTGACACGGGCTATATCCCCGCTGAGACCGCCCAGGCCCTGCTGGGAGCGGACCTGCTGGTGCTGGAGAGCAACCACGACGTGGAGATGCTCCGCGCGGGGGCGTACCCTTTCCCCTTAAAGCAGCGGGTCCTGGGCCCCCAGGGCCATTTGAGCAACGCCGTCGCCGCCCGGTTTGCCGCCGACAGCGCCCTGGCCGGTACCAGTTCCATTATCCTGGCCCATCTCAGCAAGGAGAACAACACCCCCCAGCTGGCGCTGGAAGCGGTGGGCAGGGAGCTGGAGGCCGTAGGCTATACCGGCGCTCTGACTGTGGCGCCCCGGGACAGCCTGAGCGAAATACATAGGTTGGAGAGGGTCCCATGCAGCGAGTGACTGTGATCTGCGTCGGCAAGCTGAAGGAAAAATTCTATATGGACGCGGCGGCGGAGTATGTCAAGCGGCTCAGCCGCTACTGTAAGCTGGAGATCATCGAGCTGCCGGAGCAGCGCCTGCCGGAGGCGCCCAGCCCCGCGGAGGTCGAGAAGGCCCTGGCGAGGGAGGCCGACGCCATCCGCGCCAAGATCCCCCCCTCCTCCAGCGTCATCGCCCTGTGCATTGAGGGGCGGATGCGCTCCAGCGAGGAGCTGGCCCACCTCCTGGCCACCTGGGCCAACCGGGGTGAAAAGTGTTTGGTTTTTGTCATTGGCAGCTCCAACGGCCTCCATCCCTCCATCAAGAGCGGGGCCTGGGCACAGCTGAGCATGTCCCCTATGACCTTCCCCCACCATCTGGCCCGGGTGATGCTCCTGGAGCAGCTCTACCGGGGCTTCCAGATCCTGGAGGGCAGCAAGTACCACAAATAGTTCTATATTATATTCCATCAGATATCGATCAGGAAGGAGACGAAGGATAAGGGGGAGCTCGAGGGGGCAGAGCCCACCTCGAATTGGATCAAATGCCCCGCAACGCCTTGTCGCACAAGGCTTGCGGCGAGCGCAGCGAGGACTTTTGCGCCAGAAAAGGCGCAAAAGTACCGGCATTTTTGCAGGCTGTCAAAAAAGTCCGAGGACTTTTTTGACAGCCTGAGAGGCCCGATCCCAGAAAGGGATCGGGCCTCTTTGTCTCATTCGCGCCTTCCGTCCACCGTGAAGGTCAGCTTCCCGCCGTCGCTGCCAATGACGACATGCTCTCCGTCGGAAACCTGGCCACGGATCAGCATGGCCGCCAGTTCGGTCTCCACATACTTCTGCAGATACCGCTTCACGGGCCGCGCGCCGTAGGCAGGCGTATAGCTGGCGTGGGCGATGAAGGCCTTGGCCTCCTCGGTCAGCTCCACGGTGATCTCCCGGTCCCTCAGCCGCTCCGCGATGCCGCCCATGGCGATATCGATGATACCGGCGATCTGGCTCTCGGTCAGCGGCGAGAACACCACGATATCGTCCACACGGTTGATAAACTCAGGGCGGAAGTACTTGTTCAGCTCGCCGCGCACCTGCTCCTTCACCGCCGGGTCGATGGTGCCGTCCTGGTGGATGTTCTCCGTGAGGTAGGCGGAGCCGATGTTGCTGGTCATGATGACGATGGTGTTTTTGAAGTCCACCGTCCGGCCCTGGTTGTCGGTCAGCCGCCCGTCGTCCAGCAGCTGCAGCAGGATGTTGAACACATCCGGGTGGGCCTTCTCGATCTCATCGAAGAGGATCACGCTGTAGGGCTTGCGGCGCACCGCCTCAGTCAGCTGGCCCCCCTCGTCGTAGCCTACGTATCCCGGAGGCGCGCCAACCAGGCGGCTGACGGAGTGCTTCTCCATATACTCGGACATGTCGATGCGGATGATGTTCCGCTCGTCGTCAAAGAGGGCCTGGGCTAGCGTCTTGGCCAGCTCCGTCTTGCCCACGCCGGTGGGCCCCAGGAAGATGAAGGAGCCGATGGGCCGGTTCTCCTCTTTCAGGCCCGCCCGGCCCCGGAGGATCGCCTCAGATACGGCTGTGACCGCCTCGTCCTGGCCAATGACCCGTTTATGCAGGATCTCCGGCAGGCGCAGCAGTTTCTCCTTCTCGCTCTCCACCAGCTTGCTGACGGGGATGCCGGTCCATTTGGACACTACCTCGGCGATCTCCTCCTCTGTGACCTCCTCCTTCAGAAGGTGCTCGTCCTTGCCGGCTTCCACCCGCTGCCGCTCCGCCTCCAGCTGTTTCTCCAGCTCAGGCAGGGTGCCGAACTTCAGCTGGGCCATCTTCTCCAGGTCGTACTGCCGCTCCGCCTCCTCCATCTGGTGGCGGGTGTCCTCGATCTCCTGCTTGATGCGCTTGAGCCCCGCGATGGACTGCTTCTCCGTCTCCCACTGGGCGCGCATGGCGTCGTTTTTGGCTTTCAGCTCCGCAAGCTCCTGGTCGATGTGGGCCAGCCGGTTCTTGGAGCCGTTGTCCTCCTCCTTTGTCAACGCCTGCTTCTCGATCTCCAGCTGCATGATCTTGCGGCTGATCTCATCCAGCTCCGCGGGCAGGCTGTCGATCTCCATACGGATCTTGGCCGCGGCCTCGTCCATCAGGTCGATCGCCTTGTCCGGCAGGAACCGGTCGGTGATATACCGGTCGGAGAGGGTGGCGCAGGCGATCAGCGCCCCGTCCGTGATCCGCACGCCGTGGTGGATCTCAAACCGCTCCTTCAAACCGCGGAGGATGGAGATGGTGTCCTCCACCGTGGGCTGGTCGATGAGCACCTTCTGGAACCGGCGCTCCAGGGCGGCGTCCTTCTCGATATACTTGCGGTACTCGTCCAGGGTGGTGGCGCCGATGCAGTGGAGCTCACCCCGGGCCAGCTTGGGCTTCAGGAGGTTGCCCGCATCCATGCTGCCCTCGGTGCGGCCCGCGCCCACGATGTTGTGCAGCTCGTCGATGAAGAGGATGATGCGGCCCTCGCTCTTCTCCACCTCGTTCAAAACGGCCTTCAGCCGCTCCTCAAACTCGCCCCGGTATTTTGCCCCCGCGATCAGGCTGCCCATGTCCAGGGCGAAGATGGTCTTGTCCTTCAGGCCCTCCGGCACGTCGCCGTTGAGGATACGCTGGGCCAGGCCCTCCACCACGGCGGTCTTGCCCACGCCAGGCTCGCCGATGAGCACCGGGTTGTTCTTGGTCTTGCGGCTGAGGATCTGGATGGTGTGGCGGATCTCCGCGTCACGGCCGATGACAGGATCCAGCTTGCCCTGCCGGGCCATCTCCACCAGGTCCCGGCCATACTTCGACAAAGCTTCATAGCTCTCCTCCGGGTTCTGGCTCGTGACCCGCGCGCTGCCCCGGACCTTGGTCAGCGCCTGCAGGATCTTCTCCCGGTCAATGCCGTACTGGCGGAAAATACGGGCGCTGGGGGTGCCGTTCTCGTCCACCAGGGCCAGGTACAGGTGCTCCACGGACACATACTCGTCCTTGAACTGCTGCGCGTTTTTCTCTGCGTCCATCAGCAGCTTGGAAAACCGCCGGCTGGCGTAGAGCTGGTCCGAGCCGCCGGACACCTTCGGAAGCTTGTCGATCTCCCGCTGGACCTCGCCCATCAGGGTATTCACATCCAGGCCCATGTAGGTCAGGAGCCGGGGCACCAGCCCCTCCTGCTGGCGCAGCAGCGCCAGATGCAGGTGCTCGCCGTCCAGCTGCTGCTGGCCGTTCTCAATAGCGATATTCTGGCTGTCCGCCACCGCCGCCTGGGCGTTTTGGGTGTATTGATCAAAGTTCATAGTCTTGCCTCCTTTGGGCTTAGTATGGCCTCCCCACGGGGGCCATACTACGTCTTCTTCTTTTCGTAAGCCATTGTACACCCGGCGGCCGGAAATGTAAACAGAAAAATTAGCACTCTCGTTACAAGAGTGCTAATTTTTTATGAACTGGGTGTGAATTTTGCGCCGCCAGGCTGTCACTCCAGCAGTTCGACGCCCGAGGCTGTGATCTGGGCGGGATAGGACTCCCGGATGAAGCCGTCATAGGCGACAGCGATCCGGTCCCCCTCCTTCAGTTCCGGCAGGTCCTCCACATCGGCCACGGACACTGCGAAGCGGTCCGCGCTGGCGAGAGCAGGATCGCCCTCCACGGGTTCCACCAGCAGGTACGTCTCATGGACCTCCAACACTGTGGCGGCCATGCGGTAGTCCTCCCCCTCGGCGGGAGCTTCGCCGTCCTGGCCGGCCCCGTCCGCGCCCGGCGGCACGGCGCCGTTATCGCTGCCGCCGCTGATCGGGGCGTTTTCAGACTCCCCTGGCAAGACCCCGGCATTGCCGGAACTGTTGCCAGACGCTCCGTCGCTGCCGCCCATACCGACACGAGCGGCAAAGTAGCCAATGCACACCACCAGGGCCAGACAGGCGGCCAGCCCGGCGTATCGCCGCCAGGGAATACTCCGCCTGCGGAAGCGGTAGTCCTGGGCCTCCTCCACGATGCTCTCCCGGATACCAGTCATGGCGTCATAGACTATCTCCGCCTTTTTCATACGGCCACCCCCTCCTTCTCCAGGCAGCGGCGCAGGTTCTCCCGCAGCCGCAGCAGGCGCTTGGTCAGGGCGTTGGGCCTCACGCCCAGCTCAGAGGCCAGGTCCTTCACCGCGTCCCCGTTCCAGTACCGGCGCACAAACAGCGCCCGGTCCTCCTGTCCCAGGTTTTCCAGCCAGTCGCTGATCAGCCCGCTGAGCTCCCCGGCCTCCACAGTGCGCTGGACATGATCTGGAGCCGGGACGCAGTCGGCCAGCTCGCTGAGCAGCACCTCCACTCCGCCGAACCGCTTCTGGGCATGGCTGGCCCGGTAGCGGCTGATGGACAGGTTGCGGATAATGGTCCCCAGGTAGGCCCGCAGGCTGCCCGGCCGCTGGGGCGGCATAGTATCCCAGCAGCGGCCATAGGTATCGCTGACGCACTCCTCACTGTCCTGGAAGCTGTGCAGGATGTTCATGGCAATATGTTGGCAGAAAGCGCCGTATTTGGTGTCTGTCTCGCGGATGGCAGACTCATCCCGCAGCCAGTACAGGTCGATGATCTGGATGTCCTCCATAGGACACTCCCCCTTTCTGCCTGATTAGACGCAAAAAAAATCAGGATATGCCCCCAGTATAGCATGTAATTTGATGAATTGTCGATTGTCAATTTCCGTCCATCTGTGTTATACTGTCCGCAAAAGGACTGCGGGAGGAGCAAGCGTCATGAGGATCGTCGTCAAAGTGGGGACCTCCACACTGACCCATACCACGGGAAAACTCAATATCCGCCGGGTGGAACACCTGTGCAAAGTGCTCAGCGACCTGAAGAACGCGGGACACGAGATCGTCCTGGTGTCCTCCGGCGCTATCGCCATGGGCGTGGGGAAAATGAACCTGCAGAAAAAGCCGTCGGATATCCCCACCAAGCAGGCGCTGGCCGCTATCGGCCAGTGTGAGCTGATGTACATCTACGACAAGCTGTTCTCCGAGTACCACCACACGGTGGCCCAGGTGCTGCTGACCGGCTCCGACGTGGAGGACGACCAGCGCCACCTGAACTTCCAGAACACCATGTTCCGCCTGCTGGAGCTGGGCGCTCTGCCCGTTATCAACGAGAATGACACCGTGGCAACGGCGGAGATCGCCGTAGGCGACAACGACACCCTGGGGGCCATTGTGGCGGTGAACATCCGGGCGGACCTGCTGATTCTCATGAGCGATATCGACGGGCTCTATACCGCCGATCCCCACAGGGACCCCTGTGCCCGGCTGATCCCCTCCGTGGACCGCCTGACGCCGGAGATCCTGGCCCTGGCCGGGGACGCGGGCAGCGAGCTGGGCACCGGCGGCATGGTGACAAAGCTGCGGGCCGCCAAGCTCTGCATGGACGCCGGCTGCGATATGGTCATCACCAACGGCACCCGGCCCGACGACCTCTACCGCATTGCCGGCGGCGAGGCCGTGGGGACGCGGTTTTCTGGAACAAAAGGAGGAGGGGTACAGGTATGACGACACTGGATATCCTGCGCTCGGCCCGCGGCGCCCGCCCGGCCCTGCAGTGCGCGGGAACAGAGAAAAAAAACGCCGCCCTGCTGGCCATGGCGGACAGCCTTTGGGAGAACAGGGACGCGATCCTGGATGCCAACGCCCGGGATATGGAGGCCGCCCGGGGCGGCATCAGCGACGTGATGCTGGACCGGCTGGCCCTGACGGAGGGCCGCATCGCCGCCATGGCCGAGGGGGTGCGGCAGGTGGCGGCCCTCCCGGATCCGGTGGGACGGGTACTGCGCACTACAGAGCGTCCTAACGGATTGAAGATCGAGAAGGTGGCCGTCCCCATGGGGGTGGTGGCCATCATCTATGAGAGCCGCCCAAACGTCACCAGTGACGCCGCCGCCCTGGCCCTGAAAAGCGGCAACGCCTGTGTCCTCCGGGGCGGCAAGGAGGCTTTCCGCTCCGCCGACGCCATTGTGGAGGCCCTGCGGGCAGGGCTGGAGCGGGCTGGGCTCCCCCGGGAGCTGGTGAGCCTCGTCCAGGACACCAGCCGCCGCAGCGCCAGCGAGCTGATGACCGCCGTGGGGCTGGTGGACCTGCTGATCCCCAGGGGCGGAGCGGGCCTGATCCGGGCCTGCGTGGAAAACGCCACCGTCCCCTGCATCCAGACCGGCACCGGTATCTGCCATGTCTATGTGGACCAGGAGGCGGATCTGGGCATGGCCCTGGACATCATCGAAAACGCCAAGGCCAGCCGCCCCAGCGTGTGCAACGCGGAGGAGGTGTGCCTGGTCCACAGCGCGGTGGCGTCGGAGTTCCTGCCCCGGCTGAAAAAGCGCCTGACAGAGGACCGCTCCGCCGCCGGGAAGCAGCCGGTGGAGCTGCGGCTGGACCGCCGGGCCGCCGCGGTCATCGACGGCGTCCCCGCCGGGGAGCACGACTTTGACACGGAGTTCCTGGACTACATCCTGGCTGTGGCCGTGGTGGACAGCGCGGAGGAGGCCGTGGCCCACATCTCCGCCCACTCCACCGGCCACTCCGACGCCATTATCACCGCCAACGCGGACACAGCGGCGCAGTTCACCGCCCTGGTGGACAGCGCGGCAGTGTACTGGAACGCCTCCACCCGCTTTACCGACGGCGGGGAGTTCGGCCTGGGCTGCGAGATGGGCATCTCCACCCAGAAGCTCCACGCCAGGGGCCCCATGGGACTGGAGGAACTGTGCACCTATAAGTATGTGATCACCGGAAACGGGCAGGTGCGATAGGGCCCGCGGCATAGTATCCTTTCGCGGGAATTGAATCAGGCAGAGCAAGGCGGCGGCTGGTTTTTCCAGCCGCCGCCCTGTGGGTTTCCCCTCCATTTTGATTCTATAAGCAGAGAGGAGCGGCCTCAAAGGCCGCTCCTCTTACTTTTGGGTTTTGCTGTTTACTTTTGGATATTCTCGCAGAAGCGGGCCAGGATGGCGGCCACCTGGGCGCGGGTGGCGGTGGCCTGGGGATTCAGCAGATCACCGTCGCCGGTGAGGACGCCCTGCGCAACCGCCCAGGCCATGGCCTCCTCCGCCCAGCTGCTGACGCTCTCGCCGTCGGTGAACCGCCCCAGCAGGGCCAGCTCGGATACGCCAACCTCGGGAGAACCAGCCTGGCGGTACAGCATGGTGACGAGCTGCTCTCTCGTGATGCTGTCGTTGGGGCCAGTGCCGTCGGACACATTGGAGGACACCGCCCAGGACTGGGCCAGGGCGTACCAGGGCGTTCCGCCCTCCACATTCTCGCCGCTCATACGGCCCAGCACCGTCCAGACCATGGCCCGGGTCATGGCGTCATTGGGGGCGAAGGTGCTGGCGGTAGAGCCGGTCATGATCCCCTGGGCGTAGACGTAGGCCACATCCTCATAGAACCAGTCGTTGGTGTTCACGTCCACGAAGGGCAGAGCGCCGGGGATGACCGGGGTGTCCGGCTCGTCGGGCTTTGTGGGCTGGGTGGGCGTGGCGGGGTTGACCGGCGGGACGACAGGGTAGGACATGGTGACGGTCACGGTGCAGGTGGCACTGGCCGCCTCGTGGTTCTCGTCGCCCGCATAGCTCGCCGTGAAGGTATAAGCCGCGTTGCTGTTCGGCAGGCTGACGGTATATGTCCCGTCTGCCCCCAGCGTAGGATTATAGGTTGTGTTGTCGCAGGTCACGGTGACGGTGCTGCCTACGGGAACGCCGCTGACCGTCAGCGTCACAAGTCCGCCGCCCGGCAGGGAAGCCTTGTCGGCGGAAATGCTGATGGTGGATGCGGCCGGGGTGATGGTCAGGCTCACGGCCACATTATGCGTGGCCCCGTCGCCTGTGGTGACAATGACCGTCTCTTCGTATGTGCCGACAGGCAGGTTGGCGATGGGGGTAATGGTGACGGTCATTCCGTTGAAACTTGCGCCAAAGGAAGTGCTGCTTGTTACGCCCGTCACGGACGCGCCCTCAACGGTGGGATCAGTGGTAACGGTAATTTCCTGGGAGGTCGGAGTATCGCCGTAGGTCAGCGGACTGAACTCCACTTTGTCTTCGACCTTATAGGAGCTTGCTGTCCACTTGGCCGTATAGGTGGTACCAACTGTCAACGTTGTGTTACTATCAACCTTGGTTTCAGTGCCGCCGTTCTTGGGAGTGTAATACCATCCCTCAAACTTGCAGCCGTCCTTGGTGGGTGTGGCCAAAGTGTTGGCATTAAATTTTGTGCCCTCCGCAAAAGTGCCGCCGTCTGTAACGGCAATAATAGCCGTCGAACTGGCCCAAAAGCTATTCGAATTTTGAATTTCTTTTGGCATATAGATAATTACGCCCTGCTTTTGATTAGCAAACGCATACTGTGAAAGAGTTATATCGCCGTTCTCAATCACAATGCTGTCCAAGGTTTCTGTACCTGCATAGGAGAAAGCAGCGTTGCCGATTGAGGTTACAGTTTTGGGAAGAATCAGGTTTCCGGTAAATTGATTCTTACGGAACGCACTATTGCCAATGGTTTGGAGATTTTTAGAAAGCGTTAGCGTCCCATTAAACCCGCAATGCTGGAATGCCGCCTGTCCAACGGTTTCCACAGAATCAGGCAGCGTCAGGCTGCCGGTAAAGCCATTCCCGGTAAAGGCGCCGTTAGCGATTGTTTTTACTCCCTCGCCAATAGTGAGCGTCCCACTGAACCCAGGCAAAGTCGTTGTCGAATCTGTTACAGAAGATTGCTGGAAAGCGGATTGGCCTATGGTTTCAACGCCTCCGGGGATGCTCAGATCCCCAGTGAACTTGTGGTTATAAAATGCATAGGCACCGATCTCCACTAGTCCGGAGGGCAGCGTCAATGTGCCGGTAAATCCTGCGCTATAGAAAGCTCTCTCACCAATCTTTTTCAGCGTCGACGGAAGTGTAAGGGTTGAATTATCGCCCACCGTCACGGATGAAAAGGCAGATGTCTGAATCTCTTGCACACCCTCACTCAGAACAAGCGAGCCGTTGATCTTTGCACTATAGCACATGTGTGATGGAATGGTCTTTGCGGAGATCGTGACATTCCCCTCAATTTCCGCTTCATTAAAAAGATACTCCGAAAGAACAACATCAGAGTTGATCATTACATTTCCTGATGTTTTGATTTTCTGAAAAGCCCTTGCTCCCACCTCGATGGCTCCGTCAAGGACAATATCGGATGTAAAAGTCTTAATTCCAGCAAAAGCATAGTCACCGATTTTTTTGACTGCTTTCATGGAGGGCAGGGCGGTGAGCTTCGTATTAGAGAATGCGGATAAGCCGATTTCTGTTACGGAATCGGGAATGGTAACAGAGGTAAGCTCGGCGCAGTCCTGCGCAAATTGCTTAGGGATTGCCGTTATACCATCTTCAAACACCAGACTGCTGATTTTCGTCCCGTTGAATATCGAAGCACTGGGCTGATATTCGCCGTTATTGATGTCCGTGTTAACGGAGATATTCACATTGCCTGGAATCGTAACAGCGCCGCTCACGCCGCTCTGGTAGAAGCAGGAAGATCCAATCGCCTCTAAGTTCTCAGGCAGAGACAAGGACCCTGTCAGATTGGAGCACTGATACACCATACCCTCGCCCATAATTTTCATAGAGTCCGGGAAAGTAAGGTTTCCATTTTTAGTTCCCAAATAGGTCAGGTTTGACATCATGGAAAACGCATGGAGGTAGGTTCTCTCCAGCGTATCAGGCAGGATAATTTTCGTGATTTTAGTGTTTCTCTGAAACGCCCGCGGAGGAATGGCGTTACCTTCACAGGCCGCTCCAGACAAATCAAGTTCCGTCAAGTTTTGGAGATAGCTTATGCTCTCTCCATTGTAAGTGCCGGAGCCAGCGTATACACTGCTGTATCGGCCATCCGCTGTTTCCGACACAACAACGCCGCTCAAAAACTGGAAATCATCGGAGGTAAGTACTGCTCCGTTTGTGGTCTTGACTGTTAAACTGGTAACATCTGCAATAGTCTTGCCATCAGACAATTGCGCTGTAACAGCCTCGGATAGTTTTCCGCTCTCTGTCACGGTAACTTCGATTGTGTAGGTTGATGGCCCTTCGTCCAATACCTGAGCATCATAAATCACACCTAAAGTCCCGGCAGCGGCCGCATAGCGGGCAAAGTCCAGTTGCTCCACCTGCTCGTCGCTCAACACAGACTTCGCCCCGTCGATGGCGTTCAGTTGGGCCTCCACCTCCCCGGCGTTGTCCGCTATGATGTCCTCCGCCGCGGGCAGGGCGTCGATCAGCGCCTGCACTTCGGCCACAGCGGGATCGGTCACAGCGTCCGTCTCATAGTAGTTGTTCTCCTCGCCGTTCGTTGGTTCCTCCGCCGCCAGGGCCGAAACAGGGGCCAGCGACACGACCATGACCAGCGATAACAGCGCTGCCAATAACCGTTTTCTCATTTTGGATTCCTCCTATTTTTATCAAGTTTGGGATATCTTATCCCGGAGCTCCCTCTGCATCCCGTCCGCCAGGAGCAGCCCGTACCGCTCCAGGCGGTCGGGCCGCGCCTTCCCGGCGCACACGGGGCAGCCGCACTTCTGCGGCCCCGCCCTGGAATAAACGGCGGCTTTCCAGATGTGCCCGCTGGGGCACGCCCACCAGACCTTCCGGCGGCTCCCCGCCGTCACCATCTCCGGCGTCAGCGCCCCGTTCAGCGTTGGGTGCCACTGGGCGGCCACCTCCGGCTCCCGGGCCGCCAGGTCGTTGAACCCCGCCAGCACCTTGCGGCCCGCGCAGTAGGGACAGCCGGAACCGCCCACCGTCCGCGCCCCCACGCTGGCCGCATAGTCGTGCCCCAGGGGGCAGCGCCACCAGACCTTCCTGTTGCTGTACGGGGCCACATTCTCCGGGGTGAGCTGGCCGTTGCGGGCGGGGTGCCACTGGGCCGCCAGGCCCGGGAACAGGCTGGCCAGATCATTCTCGCCGGGGACCACCACCTTTCCCGCGCAGACCGGACAGCCCGCGCCGCTGCCGGCCCTGGACGAGACGGCGGCCTGCCATTCGTGGCCCTTCCCGCACACCCACCAGACCTTGCGGTGGTTCCCGGCCACCACGTCATGGGGCGTCAGCGGAGCGTTTTTCGTGGGGTGCCACTGGCGGGCAAGCTCGGGATGGGTGGCGGCCAGGCCGTTTTCTCCGGGGGTGACTTTCCGGTTGGCACAGACGGGGCAGCCGCTCCCGCCGATGGTCCGGGATTTGACGGCGGCCTGCCACTCATGGCCCTTTTCACAGACCCACCACGCCCTGTAGTGGCTCCCCAGGGGCACGTCCGCCGGGGCCATGCCCTGGTTCTTTGTGGGATGCCACTGCCCGGCCAGGTCCGGCCGCCGGGAGGCCAGGTCGTTCTCGCCGGGCCACGCCTTCTTCCCGGCGCAGTAGGGACAGCCGCTCCCGTCCCCGGCGCGGGTGTAGACCATGGCCCGCCACTCGTGGCCCTTTTCACATTTCCACCAGACGCTCCGCTTGCTGCCCCGGGAGACTTCTCCCGGCGTCAGCGGGGCGTTTTTCGTGGGATGCCACTCCTGGAGCAGTTCGGGCCGGCCGCGCTCCAGACAGTAATCATATAGAGTTGTCCGCAAGATCCCATCACCACCTTCTGCCGCCTGTCAACAGAATCGGCATTCCGCATACTGCCCAGCCGCCGCACGCAGGCCGGGCAGGCGGCAAAAACAGAAAAACGGACGGCCCTGCCGCCCATGAGGGCGGCAAAAGGCCGCGACAAGGCAGGCCGCAAAAAAATTTCTTTTCGCGGCTGGGATTTTTGCGCTCAAAAGCCAGGTTTTTCCTTGCTTTCCAACTAAGAATATGCTATTATTTCTTTGCGTTATGTACCAAAGCGAACGCTTTCAGGGCGGAATGCCGATTCCGCCTACGAGACGAGGCCCAGGCGGTCAAGCTGGCGCTGGTGCTCCGCCCCGGAGGTCAGCAGGTAGATGCGGGTGGTTTCGATGGAGCTGTGGCCCAGCACGTCGGCCAGCCGCGCAATATCCCTGCAGGCCCGGTAAAAGGCCGTGGCGAAGAGGTGCCGCAGGTTGTGGGGGAACACCCTGGAGGGCCCCACCCCCGCGCAGGCGCACAGGCGCTTCATCTCCGCCCAGATCTGGCGGCGGCTCATAGGGGTTCCGTTTCTGGTGAGAAAGATCTCGCCGGAGACGGTTTTTTGCTTTTTGGCGTATTTCAGCAGCTTGCGGCACAGCTTGGCGGGGATCAGGATGGTGCGGATCTTGCCTTTCATGGCGATCTCCGCCCGGCCCCGCCGGGCGGCCTCCACGGTGAGGTACTGCACCTCGGACACCCGAACCCCGGTGGCGCAGATGGCCTCCATGAGCAGGGCCAGCCGGTCCCGCCCCCGTTCCCGCGCCGCGGCGGTCAGCCTTTCATAGTCGCCCCGCGTCAACTCCCGGGAAGAATCCCGGAACATCCGCCGCTGGACTTTCAGGAACTTGGCCCGGACGTCCCAGCCGAGAAAGCGGAACAGGCCGTTCAGGGCGGCCAGCGCCCCGTTGACGGTGGACGGGGCGCGGCGGTCTGAAAGCCGCTCCTTCCACTCGGCCACCGCCTCCTTTGTGACGGCCTCGCCGCCCAGCCACGCGGCGAACCGCTCCACGTCCCGCAGATACTTCTCCACCGTGGCCGGGGCCCGCTCCTCGGCGCGGAGATACCGCCCATAGGCCGCGATCCGCTCCGCCGTCAATGTGCGCTCTTCCATTTGCAATGACCTCCTATTAGATAAAGATAGATAAAGAAAGTATGAGATCATTTTACAAAAAGATGCGTTTCAGCAAGGCGAAAAGGCTTCGGGCTCAACTGTACAGTTGAGCCCGAAGCCTTTTCCCATATTTATTGGATTCTATTGATCCGATGATCCGAAAAAGAACGGCATGATCTCGCTGTCGATACGGGTATTCCAGTAGGAGAAGTCGTGGATGCCGTCGCCTTCGGTGTAGATGAAGTCCAGCCCGGAAGCCTGGGCCTTTTTGCGCCACTCCTGGCTGAAGGAGTAGATGAAATCCTGCTTCCCGATCGTGTGGTAGACAGGCGGGACAACCTTCCCCTCCGCCTTCCGCCGGATCATCTTATCCAGCAGGGCCATCATGTCGTTGTCGCCCCCCTCGACGTCGGGCCACTCCGCCAGGGCGGTGTGGATGGTGAAAATGCTCCCGCCCTCAAAGGCGGTGATAAAGCCCTTGACATCCATGCAGCCGGAGAGAGAGGCGATCTTGTGGTACCGCTCCGGATTCATCCATCCAATTTTCACCGCGCCGAACCCGCCCATGGAGTAGCCCATGATATAGCGGTCCTCCGCCCTGTCGGAGGCGTGGAAGGTGGACTCCACCATGGCGGGCAGTTCTTTTGTTACATAGTCGTAGTAGGCACGGCCGTCCGGCGTGTTGTTGTAAAAGCCCAGCTCCACGCTGGGCAGCACGGCGATGAAGCCATACTTGCAGCACAGCGCCTCAACGTCCGCCCGCTGGATCCACTCAAAGCCGTCCCCGCCGGCCCCGTGGAGCATGTACACCACGGGCCACCGCTTCTCCGGATCGTAGCGATCCTTGCGCTGGATCATGTCCTGCAGCGTGGGGGTGGGATAGACCACGTACAGGTCCGTTTTCGTGGTCAGGGACCGGGAAGTGAAGTTCATATGGATAACCGCCATGGGATGCCCTCCTTTATTTTATTAAGAGAATATAGTTTAACTATATACCGCTCCCGCTGAAATCGTCAAGTGAAAATGTTCGGTATAGCGTATCTTTTCCCCCGCTTATGGAGGCCGCTGCCTTCCACGGCAGAGACAGCCCCCTGTTTCCGGGGCAAAATCACCATAAA
Source organism: uncultured Oscillospiraceae bacterium (assembly GCA_902373635.1). Classification (GTDB taxonomy): domain Bacteria; phylum Bacillota; class Clostridia; order Oscillospirales; family Oscillospiraceae; genus Pelethomonas. Next base: position 13,832 of record CABKMV010000002.1, on the reverse strand, counting down.
TACCAGTGGTTTTTTGTGGATTGTTATAAAATGCGCAATCCGGCCAGAAATCCGGGCTTTTCGTCTTGCGATTTTCAAAAACAAGTTTTATACTATTGATAGAATAAATGAGCAGGGGCGAATTACTGGAAAGATCTCTATCCGCCCGGCCCGTTTTACAAATATTAGAATTAAGGAGGTAATCGTATGAATCCTATGGACTACGTAAACGCCGGAAAACAGGGTCCCTATAAGCTGTACATCGACGGGCAGTATGTCCCCTCTGTTTCCGGCAAGACCCAGGACTGCGTGAACCCCGCCACCAACGAGGTGTTTGCCCAGGCTTACCACGGCGGCGTGGAGGATGCGGAGAAGGCGGTCAAAGCCGCCCGCAGGGCCTTCGACGAGGGCCCCTGGGGCCGTATGGCGGCCCGCGACAGGTCCAGGATCCTGATGAAGGCCGGCCAGATCATGGAGCGCCGCGCCGAGGAGTTCGCCGTCCTGGAGTCCCTTGAATGCGGCTACCACTACGGCTCTGCCCGATACTACTGCGTCCCCATGGCTGTGGACTCCTTCAACTTCTTCGCCGGCAAGGCCCGCGACCTGGAGGGCAAGGTGGTCCCCTCCGACTACGGCACCCTCAACTATGTGACATGGAACCCCGTGGGCGTCGTGGCGGAGATCCTGCCCTGGAACGGGCCTTATCTGATGGGCTGCCAGAAGATCAACGCCATCCTGGCGGCCGGCAACACCTGCGTCATCAAGCCGCCCACATGGGGCGTGCTGGCCCTGCTGCAGCTGGCCGGCGTGTATGAGGAGGCGGGCCTTCCCGCAGGCGTTTTCAATGTCGTCACCGGTTCCGGCGGCGAGGTGGGCGCCTACCTGACCAAGCACCCCGACGTGGACATGGTCGCCATGACCGGCGGCATCGAGACGGGCCGCGAGGTCATCCGCAACAGCGCCGAGCGGGTCAAGGACATCGCCCTGGAGCTGGGCGGCAAGAGCCCCAACATCTTCTTTGACGACGTGGACGTCAAAAACGCCGCCAAGTGGGCCGTCTGGGGCTTCACCAACCACTCCGGCCAGGTCTGCGTCTCCGGCACCCGGGTGCTGGTCCAGCGCGGCATCTACGACGAGTTCGTGGAGGAGATGCGCAGATTCGCTGCGGAAAAATTCGTCCCCGGCGACACCTTCGACCCCAACTCCAACCTGGATCCCCTGATCTCCAGGTCCCACGCGGAGAAGGTGTGGAGTTACATAGAGAAGGGCAAGGCCGAGGGCGCGCGCCTGGTCTGCGGCGGCGAGCGCTACACCGATCCCGTCCTGGCCAAGGGCAACTTTGTCCCCGTCACCATCTTCGCCGACGTCACCCGGGACATGACCATTTTCCAGGAGGAGATCTTCGGGCCCGTGGGCTGCGTCACCCCCTTTGACACGGAGGAGGAGGCCCTGGCCCTGGCCAACGGGACCTCTTTCGGCCTAGCCGGCGCCGTGTTCACCAACGACCTCAAGCGCGGCATCCGCGTGGCCGAGGGCATCAAGGGCGGCCAGATCTACGTCAACAACTACTTCTCCAAGGGCATGATCGAGTCCCCGGGCACCGGCTGGAAGGAGAGCGGCCTGGGCGTGGCCGGCATGACCAAGTATATGATCTCCAAGACCGTGTTCATCGAGACGATCGACAACACCCTGCCCCCGCTGTAAAGAAAAGGAGGAACTATGGCTGAAGATATGAGCAACGACATCGAGATCGGGAAGAAACTGCGCGCCCTGCGCAAGATCCGCGGTATTTCCCTCCAGCAAATGGCCCGGGAAACCGGTATGAGCTATTCGTACCTGTCCGGCCTGGAAAACGGGAAGCACTCCGTATCCATCACGAACCTGCAGCGGATCGGCAATTTTTTTCAGGTCGATATGATCTACTTCCTGCAGCCCTCCGGCCCGGTGCCCCGGGTCATCCGCAGGAGCGATACTTTCGCCCAGTCCAGCACCTATGAGGATATCTCCTACCGCGTCATGACGCCGGCGGACTCCTCCCACCTGCAGGTCAGCTACGTCTCCATGCCGCCCCACGCGCCCAGCGAGCGGAACATCCACAAGCACGGCAAGGGGCAGGAGCTGGTTTTGACCCTGTCCGGCGTCACCTGCGTGATGGTGGAAGACGAGCGCTACCGGCTGGAGATGGGCGACAGCATCCTATTCGAGGCGGACATCGAGCATCTCATCTACACGGAGGAACAGCCCTCCACCTTCGTTATTATCTCCAGCCCCCCCTACGGGCAGGATATCCCGTCCAACCACCAGACAAAGGAAGCCCCCTAAAACAGCCTGTCCAAAAATATTCATGAGAGGTGAGAACCCTGTGAGCCTGAAAGCAGTACACTACATCAACCAGTTCTATGCCGGGCTGGGCGGCGAGACCATGGCCGATACCCCCTTCGGCGTACTAGATGAGAAAAAGGGCCCCGCCGTCGGCCTGGAACAGCTCTTTAAGGGCGAGATGACCATCGCCAAGGTGATCTACTGCGGCGATAACTATGTGAATACCGATGAGAACTGGCCCCTGGTCAAGGAGCAGATCGCCAAGGTCGTCGCCGAGGAGAAGCCGGATGTGTTCATCGCCGGCCCCGCCTTCAACGCCGGCCGCTACGGCGTGGCCTGCGCCAAGGTCTGCGACTATGTCCGCTCCGAACTGAACGTGCCCAGCGTCACCGCCATGTGGTGGGAAAACCCCGCCGTCGGCATGTATGTGCAGGACAACTATATCGTCGCCAGCACGGAGACCGCCACCGGCATGCGCAAGACCCTGCCCGCCCTGGCGAAGCTGGCGCTGAAGCTGGCCCGGGGCGAGAAGATCGGCCCCGCCCGGACGGAGGGCTATCTCCCCACCGGCCACCGCAATAACGAGTACAGCGAGCGCACCGGCGCGCAGCGTGTCGTGGATATGCTGGTAAACAAGCTCTACGGCCGGCCCTATGTCACAGAGGTCCCCCACAGGGGCTTTGAGCAGGTCCCCCCCGCTCCCCCCGTCAAGGATCTGAGCAAGGCAAAGCTCGCCCTGTTCACAACCGGCGGCCTGGTGCCCGTGGGCAACCCGGACAAGATCAAGCAGGCGTTCGCCACCAGCTTCGGCGTATACGATATGACGGGCCTGGACGCTCTGAAGAAGGGCGTTTACGAGTCCATCCACGGCGGTTATGACACCACCGCCGCCAGCAACGACCCCCACCGGCTCGTCCCGCTGGACGTCATGCGCGATCTGGAGCGGGAGGGCGTCATCGGCGAGCTGTACCCCTTCTTTGGCGCGACCTGCGGCGTGGGCACCAATGTTGCCAGCGGCCAGGAGATGGGCGCGAAATGGGCCAAGATGCTGCGGGATGCCGGCGTTACCGCCGCCATCCTGACCTCCACGTGAGGCACCTGCACGCGTTGCGGTGCAACGATAGCCAAGGAAATGGACCGTGTGGGGATCCCCAACGTCCATATCAACGCCTTTCTCTCCATCGCCCAGAGCGTGGGCTCCAACCGGATCGTCTTCGGCGGCGACTTCACCGCCCCCACCGGCAACCCCGACCTGCCTCCGGACCGCGAGAAGGTCTACCGCCGCAAGATCATCGACAAGGCTCTGGAGGCCCTGCAGACAGACGTCTCCGGCCCCACGATCTTCACCGTGGATGAGAGCAAGGAGGGATAAGCTATGATCGATATGAAACTGAAGCGTCAGTATTTTGACGTAAAGGACGTCCGCTTCGGCGGCAAGTGCGCCTATGCGGACGGCGTGCTGACCGTAAACGAGAAGGAGCTCCAGGAGCTCTGCGCCGACCTGTGCAAGGCGGTGAAGGGGTTCCATCTGGAGATCACCGTGCCCCACGAGAACGCCCGCATCATCCACGTGCTGGATACGCTCCAGCCCATGGTGAAGATCGAGGGCGAGGGCCAGCAGTACTCCGGCTTTTTCAGCACCCCCTACACGGTGGGCCGGGGCGTCACCAACCTGTACACCGGCTTCTCCGTCATGGAGAGCGCCGCCCTGCCCTGGGACGCGGCCAACGCCTCCAGCGGCCTGCTCTATCCCCGGGACGCCATCATCGAGTTGACCGGCCCCCACGCGGGCTACACCCCCTTCGCGGAGATGTACAACCTGGTCATCGTCTATGAGCTCAACGACGGCAAATCCTCCATCGAGTACGACGACGACATCCGCCTGATCGCCATCCGCATCTCCACCTACCTGGCGGAGCTGACGAGGGATCTGACCCCCGACCGGACGGAAACTTTCTCCACCGAGGAGGCAAATCCCGACCTGCCCGGCGTGGTCATGGTCTGGCAGTGCCAGAACCAGGGCCCCTACGCCAATACCCTGCTCTACGGCCTGCCCATCGACAACCTGGTCCCCACTGTGCTCCATCCCAATGAGATGCTGGACGGCTGCGTGGTCAGCGGCAACTATGTGTGGCCCGCCTTCAAGGTCCCCACCTACCTCCATGTGAACCACCCCGTCCTTCTGGAGCTCTACCGCCGCCATGGCAAGGACATCAATTTCAAGGGCGTCATTTTCAGCCGCAGCCACGAACCCAGCAACTGGCACAAGCAGCGCAGCGCCAGCCACAATGTCAAGCTGGCCCAGATGCTGGGCGCCAAGGGCCTGGTCATGGTCTGGACCGGCGGCGGCAACGCCTGCGTGGACGGCATGCTGACCATCCAGACTGCCGAGCGTCACGGCATCCGGGCCTCCACCATCACCTTCGAGTTCGGCGGCAAGGACGGGACCGAGGGCCTGCTGCTGGTGGACGACGTTCCCGAGGCGGACGCCGTCTGCTCCGGCGGCTCCATCGAGCGGCCCATCACCCTGCTGCCTGTGGACCGGGCCGTGGGCGGCGACACCTTCCGCCTGAACAAGGAGTCCGGCGGCTACTTCCCGCCCTCCAAGGAGGCGCTGACCATGGGCACCCGCACCCAGATGTATCTGGGCGGCAACCAGTGCGCCTACAGCAAGATGACCGCCGAGGCCTATTGATCCTGAATGCTTTTTTGAAAGGAAGATAAGTACTATGAAACGCAGAATGAACAACATCTTTAAGAAGGATGGAAAGTCCTTCGTCCTGGCCATGGACCACTCCGCCCAGATGCCCTCCCCGGATCTGAAGGACCCCGGCCACATCATCCGCGAGTGCGTCGCCGGCGGCGTGGACGCCTTCCTGACTACTTACGGCATCATCAAGAACTTCCAGGCTGATTTCAGCAACGCGGGCATCATCATGCGCGCCGACGGCGGCGCCTCCATGCTGCGCAAGCCCCAGAACCCCCTTGACCTGCTCTACGGCGCGGAGGACGCCGTCCGCGTGGGCGCCGACGCCATGCTGTGCATGGGCCTGCCCGGCTCCCAGGCCAACGAGCACTCCCTGAAGTATCTGGCCCGGCTGGCCGCCGACTGCGAGAAGTACGGCCTGCCCCTCTGCTCCGAGGCCCTGCCCTACGGCTTTGAGCGGCCCGAGGGCATCGACACCCGCTCCATCGAGAATATGGCCTTCGCCTGCCGCCAGTCCGCCGACCTGGGCGCCGACTTCATCAAGTCCGAGTTCGTGGGCGGCGAGCGCTTCCAGGAGGTCGTCGCCAACTGCTATGTCCCCATCCTGGTCCTGGGCGGCTCCAAGGCCAAGAGCGAGGAGGACATGTTCTCCAACATCCGCGCCGCCATCGACAACGGGGCCAAGGGCGTCATCATGGGCCGCAACATCGTCCGCCACGAAAACGTGGCCCAGATCTGCTCCGCCATCGCCGCCATTATCCACGACGACGCCAGCGTAGAGGACGCACTGAAGCTCCTGAAGTGATCCAGACAGAAAAATAATAAACAGGAGGATATAAGCTTATGTCTATTCAGATCAAGACCGCGGCCGTCACCGGCCCGCAGAAGGTAGAGATCCTGGATCTCACCACCCCCGACCTGCGCCCCGGCGAGGCTCTGGTCAAGGTCCACGCCGTCGCCCTGTGCACCCTGGAGCAGCGCATTTTCCGCGGCGAGGTCAAAATGCCCCTGCCCTGCACCGGCGGTCACGAGGTTGCCGGCGAGGTCGCCGCCCTGGGCGAGGGCGTGAACCTGAAGAAATGGGCCGTCGGCGACCGTGTCGCCGTCCGTCTGCTGTACAACTGCGGCGAGTGCTATTTCTGCCGCACCGGCCGCACCAACATGTGCGAGCGTGCCCAGAAGAAGCCCACCCGCGAGGGCCTGCTGGTGGGTCCCGGCGGCCTGTGCGACTATGTCATCGTCGACACCAACTCCCTGTTCAAGATTCCCGACACCCTCAGCTATGAGGAGGCCAGCCTGACCGAGCCTCTGGCCTGCGTGGTCCACAGCGTCGGCCGCGCCAACATCCAGCTGGGCGAGGACGTGGTCGTTATCGGCGGCGGCATCATGGGCCAGTACCATGTCATGCTGGCCAAGCGCCGGGGCGCCCGCGTCATCATGAGCGAGGTGGACGGCCCCCGCCGCGAGCTGGCCGAGCAGCTGGGCGCCGACGTCACCTTCAGCCCTGTGGAGCACGATCCCGTCGAGTACGTCAAATCCCTCACCGAGGGCCGCGGCGCCGACGTGGTGTTCAACACCACCGCTATCCCCTCCGTGGTCCCCCAGGCCATCTCCATGACGGGCAAGGGCGGCCGCATGATCCAGTACAGCTCCATGCATCCCGACGCCCCCACCCCTGTCAGCCCCCAGATGCTCCACGCCACGGAGACCATCCTGACCGGCTCTATCAGCCCCGACGGCCACGACTTCTTCACCGCCAACCGTCTGCTCTCCGGCGGCATCGTGGACTGCAAGCCCCTGATCGCCAAGACCTTCCCCTTCGCCGAGGCCCAGAAGGCCTTTGAGGCGGCCATCACCCCCGGCACCTTCCGTGTGATCATCACCGACTGACCTCTTCTCCGGGCGGGGCGGGAGCGCCTCCCCGCCCGGAAATTCGAAAAATAATACATTTCCTCCAAAATTCCCCCGTCATTTTCTACATCCGCATGCGGGAAATCGTATTGACAAACTGTGCATTCCATGTAAAAATGTTATTAACGATCTGTGAATGATAGGAACGTTCTATCGATAGTATCTTTCATTCACGTTTGTTGTGCGGAACCAAAATCTACTTTAGGAGGACACTTTATGGCAACGAAAACGGATTCCGGTAAACTCGGCCTGTTTGCCTGCATTACCATGCTGGCTGGCGGGTGCATCGGCAGCTCCATCTTCTCCCTCTCCGGCATGACCATGTACTACGCTGGTCCTGCCGCAGTGCTGTCCTGGATCATCGCCGCCGCGCTGTGCGGCTCCTATGGTCTGCAGGCAGCTGAGCTCTCCATCCGTTATCCCCAGTCCGGCGGCGTGTACACCTTCCCCGCCCGGGCCATCAATCCCAAGGTCGGCTTCATCACCGCATGGGGCTACCTCGTCTCCAACGTCATTGCCGTCGCCTTTGCCGCCATCTATGTCGGCACCTACCTGGGCGTGGGCTGGGAATTTCTGGGCAATCTGCAGATCCCCCTGGCCATCGTGGCCTGCCTGTTCTGCGCATGGATGTGCCTGAACAAGATCTCCACTGCCGGCAAGATCAACAACATCCTGGTCACGGTCCTGATCATCACCATGCTGGCCTATGTCATCATCGCCTTCACCCACCCCAACTTCAACACCGGCAACTTTGCCAACTTCTTCGGCCAGGGCGCCAAGGGGACCTGGGGCTGGATCGAGGCGGTTCCCAACGCCATGACCGGCTTCGGCTCCATCGTCGCCGTCGCCTTCCTGGTGGGCCAGGTCTCCAACCCCAAGAAGAACGTGCCCAAGGCCACCATCGTCGCCCTGGCTCTGGTCGTCTGCCTGTACGTGCTGATGATCGTGGCGACCATGGGCCATGTCACGACCCAGTTCCTGATCGACAACCCCGGCATGCGCTTCATCCCCATGTTTGCCGCCGCTTTCACCTCCATGAGCAACATCGCGTGGCTGCCTAAGCTGATCTCCATCGCCGCCCTGCTGGCTCTGCTGACCACCATGCTGGTCGTCATGAACCTGACTGCCACCGCCATGAAGTCCATGGCCGACGATGGCCTGCTGCCCGCGGCCTGCGCCAAGACCAACAAGGCCGGCTCCCCCAACGTGGCCATCTGGATCGTCTGCATCATCAGCTGCGTTTTGAGCTGCTTCCCCGGCTACACGGAGATCCTGGTCAACCTGGGCTCCCTGTTCGCCGCTGTGAACGTCTCCCTGGTCATCATCTCCGCCATTTTCGCCCGCAAGAAGACCACCCTGGAGGAGGGGGCCTTCACCGCACCCGGCGGCAACGTGGTGTCTGTTATCACCGTCGCTCTGATCCTGTGCACCTATCTGCCCAAGCTCTTCGGCAGCGGCAATGGCCAGATGTGGATCTTCTCCATTGTCCTGTACGCCATCGGCGCTGTGGTCATGGTGTATTACACCAAGAAGAACGCGGCTGCCAAGTAACCTGTTCCCTCCGGATCGCACAATTTTCTGACATAGCAGAAACTGAGCTGGCGGCAACGTGCGCAGACCTGCCGCGTTGCCGCCGGTTCTCTTTTTTGCACCTATTTTATCGATATAACGCCATATATGGCGAGGAGAATGAGCTATGAAGCATGTAAATGATCTCTGCGGTGCCGTGGCGGGCGCCTCCCGCGTGGCATTCGGTTCCTTTGACGGCATGCACCTGGGCCATCAGGCTGTGATCGCCAAGCTGCAGGGCTATGAGGGCCAGACCCCCGTCCTGCTCAGTTTTTCCGACGACGTCAACCCTATCATCTATACCGAGGGCGAAAAGGAGCGTCTGCTCCAGGGCGCCGGCGTGGAGGTCATGGCGTCCATGCCCGCCGCCGAGGCCGCGGCTATGACTGCCGAAGCGTTCGCCCGGGACATCCTGGCCGGCAAGCTGCAGGCCAAGAGCGTGGTCGTGGGCGAGAACGTCTGCTTCGGTTCTGACAAGAAGGGGGCTGCCGACCTGGCGGCCTACGGCGAGCAGTACGGCTTCACCGTGGATACCGTCCCCACCGTCTGTTCCGGCGGCGGCCCCGTCTCCACTGAGGCCGTCAAGCAGGCCATTGCCGACGGCGATTTCTACCGGATGGCCGACCTGCTGGGCCACCACTACATCATGCAGGGCATGGTGGTCCACGGCAAGGCCGCCGGCCGCAAGCACGGTATGCCCACCGCCAACCTGGGCGTGGCCAAGAACAAGCTGTTCCCGCCCCACGGCGTGTACGCCTCCCTGTCCTACATGGACGGCACCTTCTTCCGCGGCATGACCAACATCGGCCTGCGCCCCTCCGACGACGATATCCCCATCGCCACCATCGAGACTTTCCTGCTCAACTTTGACCGGGATATCTACGACAAGCCCATCACGCTGGAGCTGCACGCCTATATCCGCGGCGTGATCAAATTCGCCGGCGGACTGGACGAGGTCCGCAAGCAGATCGACAAGGATATTGAGGCGATCCGCGTCCATATGGACAATGTCGTCAACCAGATGAAGCGCTGATCCCGGCTGGTCCCGCAGGCCCCTCTCCCCTGCGGGATCCGCGAAAAAGCGTCCCTGCAGGGGGGCTGCTGCTGCCAACCCCCTGCAGGGACTGCCTACTCTGTGGAAGAGCCCTCCGCCGATCCCGAACCGGCAGAGGGCTCTTCTGTGTTTTTTGCGTCTCAGTGGGACTCGACCCAGGCGTCCGCCTTGGCCTTGCCCATGCGCTGGATGCTCTCCGCAGGGTAGGGAGACTCTGCCCCGCCGCAGCAATAGAGGAAATAGAACCCGTCCGGGGTCTGGTACAGGCTCTCCTCGTAGCCCGCGGGATCGCCGAACTGGCCGCTGGTGTGCTTCTTGATCAGCGTTGCCGTCTCGGTGTTATATTCCTTCTTGCAGATCGTGGCTTTCATTGGTTGAAACCTCCTTTATGATGTCGGGGCCCTGGAACATGATCCCCAGCGCCCCTGCCCGGGAAACAGGATATGAGGAAGCGCCGGGGCTTTTGTTTCGCCGCCCTCGCGGGATCCCCGCCCCAGCGTCTTCTCTATACGGTATCCTACCACGCTATTTTGCTCCTGCCAACTAAATTTCCATCAATTTGCGCAAATTTATACAAATTGCCATAGATTCCAGGCAGGATCCGCTTGTTTTTATAGCATTTCGGATGCAATCTTTTGTCGAAAGTTTTGGCTTCCACTTCGCCTGTGCCAGGCCATCAAAGTTGAATTGTAACATACAGCGGCATCCGGTACATCCCCTGGGCATGTACTGGACGCCGCCGATTTTCTGCAGACCGCCTATCTCCTGCGGTACTTCCAGGCAAAGAGGAGTCCCGCCAGGAGAACCAGCACCGCGGCGCCGGTCAGCAGCAGAGCGGGGAGGCCGCCGGCCGCCGTCTGCTCCCCCTGTCCGCCTGGCGTCTCTCCCGGCCCCCCAAATCCCCCGTTCACGTTTTGTTCGTCCCAGTCGGAAAATCCTTCCGGAGGCGTAAAGTCCTCCCTCCGGCTGTCAGCGCCCCCCTCCTGGGAGGGGAGGGCGGCGTCCTTTTCGTCACCGGCTTCCTCGCCCTCCGCGAAAGCCGCTTCCCCTGGCGTCGCGCCGCTGGCCGCCCCTTCCGCCGCCGCCATGTCCTGGGGCATACCGCCCGGGAAATCCCCAGCCCTCTCCGGGGGCTCAGGCATTCCGGGCTGCCCTTCCGCCATCTGGCCGGGCTGGCCGCTCTCCCAGGTCCGGGACTGCCGCTGCACGGACATCCCGCCGCCAAAACCGCCCATGGCGGATAGGGACAAGTCACCAGTGTCGATGAGGCGGGAACTATCAGCGGCCTGGCCGGCGCTGGTGGAGGGGATCGTTCCGTCCAGCTGGCCCCGGAGGCTCTCTGCCCGCAGGGTACAGAAGGTTTTCAGCTCTTCCGAGGCGGAGAGGAACGTCTCATAGTCGGTAAAGGAGGTGGTATCCGCCTCCACATAGGGGGAGATGAGGGAGACGATCTGGTCGAACTTCTCCGAAAACCAGCCGCTGTCAAAGCAGGTGGTCAGAAGCTCTCCCATGAGCTGGTGATATCGTTCTGTGTACGTCTCATCGGCAAAGATCCAGGCGAGCATGGGCCGGTCCTCCAAACTGCCGGACAGCAGCGGGTCGTCCAGGGGCCAGTTGACCGCCGAGGAGGCGCTGCCGCTCATTTGGCCTCCCCGCTCTCCGCCCATACTGAAGGAACCGAACGCCAGGTTGTAGTCCCAGGGGAGCATGGCCAGCTTGCCGTCCTCCTGGTAGAGGTAGTAATTGTGGAGCATGGAGCCGGTGTAGCTGTCCCCGTTTACCACGAAGTTGTGTACCACGAAGTAGCGCAGAACCTCCTCTGTATCCAGCGCCGAGGCCGCGTCCCCCTCGCTGAGGGCTTTCAGGGCCGCGATGAGTTCTGCCGCCTCTTCCTCTGTCACATCGGTTTTAGCGGTGTCCAGGATATCCCCGTAGTCCCCGGGGTCGTCGGTGGCATAGGCCAGGCTGGCGCTGCCGTCGCTGCCGCCCTCGGCGCTGTCCGGCTTATAGAGGTCGCCGTAGCCCGCGCCGAAATTCCGCTGGAGGAAGGACTCCTCCACAGCCTCCACCGCCAGGCACAGGCCATAGTAGGCCCCGTTCACCGTCACCACGGCAAAGCTGGCCAGGGGCGCGGGAACGCCCATCTGGCGGAAAAGGGCGTAACACAGCCAGTCCTTGAGGTAGGTGTCGTCCTGAATGATGTTGTTGAGCACCAGTTTATCAAGCCCCAGATAGCTCCTGCCGGTCTCGTAGTGATCGAACTCGATCTTCAGGCTGTAGCGGCCGTTTGTTACCTGGGTGAGGGAGGTGTTCCCCTTGGCCCGTACGGCCACGTTTTTCACCGCCGTGCCGTCGATGACCACATTGCAGGGGATATACTCCTCCGCCTGGGCGTTTTCCAGGAGCTCCGCCCAGTCGCTCTCCTCCGCCACGATGTCAACCGTGTGGACCACGCTGTCGTCAAAAAGGTCCGTGTAAGCCGACTCCCAGGTGCCGGCCGACGCCTGGATGCCCAGGGCCTCCCCATTCATAAATCCTGCCGTCAGCGCCAGCATCGCTGCTGCCAGCAGCCAACAGATCAGGTCAGTCAAAGGATGCTTCGCCATAGCATCACCCCATGTAATCGCCGTTGTAGCTGACCAAAACCGCGCTGAAAACTCCGTCCATTCCAGCCAGTTGGTTGATAAAACCCGTCTCGTCAGACTTCAGCCGCACCTCGTAGTTGACCTCGATCCCCTCAGGCCGGACGGTCTTGCTCTTGAGGACGGCCCGCTGGGCACTGCTGCGCAGCAGCGCCGCGGCCATCTCCTCGCTTTCGGCGTCCCGGCACTGGAGCACCGCAATATAGGGGTTGGTGTGGCTCTTGCGGTTGACAAACAGCAGCAGGATGATCCCGATGAACACGCTGCCGAACACCGCCAAAGGGATCAGCCCCGCCGCCAGCACGATGCCCGCAGCAATGGCCCAGAAGAGGAACGCGATGTCCAGGGGTTCCTTAATGGCAGTACGGAACCGGACGATGGACAGGGCGCCCACCATGCCCAGGCTCAGCACGATGTTGCTGGTGACAGCCAGGATCACCAGGGTGGTGATCATCGTCAGGGCGATGAGGGTCACGCCGAAGCTGGAGGAGTACATGACGCCGTTAAAGGTCTTTTTGTAGATGAGGAAGATGAAAACGCCCAGCAGGAAGCTGAGCAGCAGGGCCAGCGCCATATCCAGCAGGGACACGCTGGTCACGTTCTCCAGAAAGCTGGACTTGAAGATATCCTGGAATGTCATAACAGAGTTCTCCTTCTATCATATGATGGGTCATCCATAGATCCTGCACCGGGCGTACTTGGAAAAGGCGGAGGGCTGGCGGCTCTCCAGCTGGATCAGATCCCGGATCAAGTCCGGCAGAAACTGGTCATATTTGACCTCCAGCAGATAGAGCGGCTCCCCCGCCGGTACAGTGACGCAGCCCCTGTCCAAAAAATCCGTGCATCCCAGGCCGGTGCGGAGATCCCAGTCCAGGGTCACACGGACATTCCCCGGCCCATAGACAAAGGGTTCCCGCCGGTAGTCCACAATGGTCCTGGGCGTCAGCCGCTGGTGCAGCATCTTGGCATACAGCTCCCGGACCAGCTCTTCCGGGTGGTCCGCCATCCAGCCACGCTCTTCCGCCACGACGGACTGGGCTTCTCCAGGGGTCAGGCGGACAGACGCCTTGTTCCCCAGGCCGTCCCGCCGGATCTTCTTCTCCAGGCGGATATAGGCGTCGTCGCCGTTGTAGATGCGGATACGAAACTTCTCCCGGAGGTTCACCCCGTCCAGCTTCTCCCGCAGCGCCCTGTCCTCCGGCGTATCGAAGTAGAGGCTGCGGATCTGATAGCTTCCATCCCGGCCCACATGGCTGTCGTGGGGCAGCACGGTCCGCAGCCGCTGCCGCAGGGCCAGGAAGTCTCCCTTGTTGAGCTGGTGTTTCCACTCGTGGCGGTAGTCCACCGGCCATCCCCTCCTTTTTTCACTTTACATGGATTTTACACGGGGTTTATTAATGCAGTCTTAAAGGCGGACGGGCGTTACAAAGTGTTTACAAATTGGCAGATGTTATGTCCTTTCCCCCTTGCGGGGGGCTCTGTACTTTTCCCCTGTCGGAGCTGGTTATACTTTTCCCCCGTGGGAAAAGTACGAAAAGCACGCTTAGGAGGGGCTGGCCCCTCCTAAGAATCTCCCTCATTTTTTATTTATTGACGCAACGGCGGGGTCTGGTCTTGTCTACCGGTGGTGCATACCTGTGACAACGAT
>CABKMV010000001.1 GCA_902373635.1 uncultured Oscillospiraceae bacterium | reverse complement strand
GACAGTCAGACAGTCAGACAGTCAGACAGTCAGACAGTCAGACAGACAGACAGGATAAGTCTGTCCTTTTTTGCTGTTCTGAACAGATCCATATTACATGAAAAGACGCGCTGCGCCTGCGGTCATTCCCGCGGGCGTGACGCGTCCTTTTTGCGTGTTGGCAGGCCCGGCGTTTTGATACTGGCCGCCCCTGCTGCGGGCGGCCCCGGGTACGGCGGCACTTTGCCGCCGCCAACCGGGGGGCGGGCAAAATGGAACAGGCCAAACGGTATGAGCAGGGCCGTTCCCCTTCGCCGCCGCCATCACCACCGCGTTGTGTATCAAATATCGGAAACGGAATAAAACAAACGATTCAAGGGAGGAAAAACGAGTATGAAAAAACGACTGACAGCGATCCTGCTGGCCCTGGTCCTGGCGTTCACCCTGCTGCCCACCAGCGCCCTGGCCACAGTGGGCAATTTCACCACCACCGAGCAGGATCGGGCGGCCGTGCGCACACTCACAACCACCGATTTTGCCGGGCGGCAGTATATGGTGCTGCAGAATGACTATATCACCTTTGCCGTGCAGAGCAGCAGCGGTTCGGGCAATGAGCTGTACAGCTACACGGCGCCCACCGCCCTGCTGGACGGCAGTATCAAAAATATCTTCTTATTCCCAATGGAAATCACCCGCTTCCGCTCTCACGACGGCGAGAAATCAAGCTGGAGCGCCGGGAAAGATCTGCGGATAACCGGCATCAAGGGCAGCAACGAGAAAGATCCTGCTTACGAAAACCCGAATACATGCATCACGCTGGAGCTCACCACGAGCGACAGCCGCCTTGCCGCTACGATGACGTTTCATTTGGAGCGCGTCGATCTCGGTGAGAATGACAGCGCCGTTGCCGGCGGCGGCCACTGGGGGGTACGCGCCTCCACCAAATTCTCTCTGATGCCGAAAGAAGGAGACCGTTGGGGATACTACGATGATACGGAGATGGCTGTGTATCAGTCCAAGGAATACCCCCTGTCTACCATGGGGCACCAAAGCGCCGACGCCGCCCCTCTGATGATGCACACCATCGAAAAGGGATATACAAATTTTAGATACGACTATACGACGTCCTATACCCAGGCCCTGAGCGACTCTCTGGGCTTGACCGGCACATCCACGAGCACGGATACGGGAGAGAGAGACTGGATCAGCCGTCACCACACGGAGATCTGCACCACCAGCTATGTCTGCGGCAACCCCTTTGTGGCGTTGTCCAATTATTACTACGGTGATTCCCATGGTTTTGCTTTCTATCCGAAGCAGGTGGAGAGCAATGGCGGTCGCGTGACCACGTACAACACCTTTGACACGCTCTCGTGGGTGGACGGCCAGGATAGCAATAGTCAGGATATGTTCTGGGGCTTCCGGAACCTCTACGTGGCAGGCGACCAAGCAGCCCCCACCAAGCCGGACCAGGTGACGGTCTCCGGCGACAAGCTGTATATCATCCCCGACGGCGATACGTTCAGAGTCACCACCGCCGCCTCCAACAACGCGGCCGCCGTCGTCCGGGGCAAGTTTACGCTGGAAAACGGCGCGTACAACTTCACCGGCGGCGCGGCGGCCCTCAGCCCCACGGTCACGGCCACATGGGGCAGCGGCGGCTATTTCCGCATCAAATCCGACGGGACGATCGAGCATAGCGGCGTCAACCTGAACGCCCCCAGCTTCAAGTTCTTCTCCCCGAAGGAAGGGGGCACGAGCGGGCTGAAGATGGAGTTCACAGGCGACGGTCTGGATATGACCTTTGATCCGGCAAAAAACAACGCCATTTTCTCCCTGAACATCCCCTATGCCTCCGTACAGGTAGAAAAGGGCACGGCGGATATCAACGGGAACCTGATCTTCTCCGGCGATATGAGCATTTCCACGGTCTTTGACGGCGCAGAATTTACGCTGGAGGAATTGGGCTACGGCCTGAAAAACAACGGCTTCACCGTCAACGGCGTCCACGCCACAGGCTCCTTCAACACGGCCAATCTCATCGGCCTTGAGCTGATGGATGTGAAGGGCGAGATCAACACCTTCCAGGGCCGAGAATCGTATGGATTTGAGTTGGAGCTGGACGTGTTCAGCCTGTTCGAGGCCAAGGCCGAGCTGGAGCTCAAGCGGTGCAACAACGGCACGCTGATGCCCAACAACCTCTACTTCTACGTTGCCGCCGAGCCGGGCATCCCGCTGGTGCCGCCGGTGCCGACGACCTTTATCACCGGCGGCGGCGCGGGCTTCTACGGCCTGGCCGACACCGTCAACGGCGACTGGTTCGCCATCCCGCCCATCAAACTCCGTGGCTCGGTGGGCGTCCAATTTGTCAAGCTCCTGGAGGCAAGTCCTGCCGACATCATGTTTGGCCCCAGCGTATACGAGGTCTCCAGCGAAAATGTGAAGTTCGCGAAGGTCAACGTCGGTTTCAGCGGCGGCTACGGCATGTACCTGAACGGCGACAAAGTAACCTATGATAACAAAGAGTACAAGGGCCTCACCGCCAGCGGCAAGATCTGGATGGGAGTGGATCTGCCCAGCGAGCAATGGAACTTCCTGACGATGAACGGCGAGGTGGCCGCCGGTATCTTCGGCGGCATGAGCGGGCTCGACCTCTACATGCGCGCCTACGGCAACTCCCGTGCCGAGGCCAGGATCCAGCCCCCGACGAGCTGGGGAAAGCTGATCGGCGGCAAGAAGCTGGCCGGCGTGGGCGTAGACGCCGCGGTCGTCGGCCAGACGTGGATCAATGGAGAAAGCAAAGATTTTGACACGATCGTCAGCAGCGCCTTTAACAGCATGAAGCTGCAGGTGGGTCTGGCCGGCACCACCTCCTTCCTGGGCAGCGGCTTCCGGGTGTGGGTTATCGTGCCCGACGCGGCGCAGAACGCCGAGAAGAACTGGAACTGGGGCTATGACTTCAAGTTCCTGCGTTCTCTGCCCCGGTGGGACTGGGACGGCACGGCGCTGAACGTCCCGAGCAATGCCAACGCCGCGCCCATGCTGATGGCCGCCAACGCCGATGATATTCTCTTCCTGACGCCTGATGAAGACGTCCCCGTCCTGACGCCTGATGAAGACGTCCCCGTCCTGATGCCTGACGAAGACGCCCCCGTCCTGACGCCTGATGAAGATGTCCCCGTCCTGGTGCCTGATGAAGACGTCCCCGTCCTGACGCCTGGCGAAGATGTCCCTGTCCTGGTGCCTGATGAAACCGTCCCCGTCCTGGTGCCTGATGAAGATGTCCCCGTCCTGACGCCTGGCGAAGACGCCCCAGTCCTGACGCCTGATGAAGATGTCCCCGTCCTGGTGCCTGATGAAGACGTCCCCGTCCTGACGCCTGGCGAAGATGTCCCTGTCCTGGTGCCTGATGAAGACGCCCCCGTCCTGACGCCTGATGAAGATGTCCCTGTCCTGGTGCCTGATGAAGACGCCCCTGTCCTGATGTCTGCTTATGACGTCCCCACCCTGATGTCTGATGATAACGCCATCCTCACCGCCAGCGCTGCGCCTGTGGATATCACCGTCTCTGGCGTGACGGACGAAGAGCAGGTCGCCTATCTGGTGCTGTCCTTCCCGGAGGATACGTTCATCGATCTGAGCCAGGTCACGGTGAGCAGGGATGGAGCCAGCAGCTTCAGCTTCACCCCCGTGCAGATCGTAGTCGATCCCGACGGCACCATCAGAAACGGCGACTCCGCCAACATCATAAGCGACGTCTTGCCGCTGGCTGATGGCACCGGCAGCGAGCTTGTGCTCATCATCAAGGTCGGCACCGGCACAAGCGCCAACGGCGCCTACACCGTGAATCTCGGCAGCAGCGACAGCCAGATTCAGCCTGTGGTCTCCATGTCCAATGTGGTCTCCCCCGCCGACCGGCTGGGCAGCGTGAGCTTTAGCAGCGGCAGCGTCCAAGGCAGCGTGGAGTATCCCGAGGCGAGCACCACGTACATCGTGCGCACCTACCTCGGCGTTGAGGAGGGCGGCACGGACTACCTGGTGGACGAGAGAGATGTGGCAAACGCCGATTACATCTTCAGCGTCAATTTCCTCACCAGCGGCACCGCAGCCCCTACGGGCAGCTACTATCTCACCACCTACCTGATGAAGGAAGTGACCTATTTCGACAACGACAATCAGCAACAGACAGCATATATAGCCATCGGCAGCGATAGCAGCGATTCCGCAATAGTCGCCTACAACAACACCAACACCCCTGCCGCGCCCACCAATGTCACCCTGGCCGCCGCCGGCAATGAGACCATGGTGGCCAGCTGGTCTGGGGTTTCCGATGCGGACGGCTACAAGATCACCATCTACGAGCAGAAGAACGGCCAATGGGTCGACTCCGGCTACGGCTATGAGTACGACGCAGCGCAGTTCCTGAAAACTGTCAACGGTGAAGTGAATAAAAGTTACATCTCCGGCCTGTCTATTGATGAAAATGGGAACTATACCATCAAAATGGCCCTGACCGTGGGCGGCGCGGACAAGAAGGGCGGCACGCCCATCACGCTGGAAGCGGGCAAGTCCTACAAGGTGGGTGTTTCGGCCTACATGAACGAGGATGTCACGATCGCCGAGGAAACCCAAACCGTGAAGTACTACGGGTCGGAGGCGCAGTCTGCCGACGCGTTCCTGCCCAAATACACGCCGATAGAGATTAGGGTTTCGCTTTATACCGTTGGCAGCACGTCCGGCAGTGACACCCTTTCCGCAGATACTGACGGCATTTACAACGTCTATATCAACGATTCCAGCTACGGGCTTCTTTTCAATGGTCACGCAAACGCCACGTACACTGTCACCCGGATGGATACTGGCGAGAAACAGACGGCAAGCAACGGCGATTATCCCATCCCCGCGTTCGAGGGCATGCTGATGCTGGAAGTCACCGGCAGCGTGACCAACACTGCCTACAACGTCACCGACACCACCATCCGCTACGTGCTCATCTCCCGGGACGACGTGGCGCCCATCGTCACGATGGACGAAGACACCTTCTATACCGGCGGCACCCGAAACTTCACCATCACCGGCGTCACCGAGCCGGGCGCGGCCGTTTCCATGAGCTATACCTATGATACGGTTGTAGTTAAGCATCCGGGTACGGGATGGGCTTACGAAACGACCGAAGCGGTTCTGGTTACGGACGAGGTAGTCGCGCTCGCGGACGGCAGCTTCACCTTTACCGGCACGTTGCAGGGAGACGCTGAGAGCATTTTCTTCTCCGTCGCCGCAAAGGACGCCGCGGGCAACCTCGGCTACGGCAGCGCCATCGTGAACGTCGGCAAGGATCCCAACTCCGATCCTGACCCCGATCCGGATCCGGATCCCGTACCCCCCAGCCCGGGCACAGGCGGCAGCGTCACCTACCCCGTGTCCGTCCCGTCCGACGTGGCGGGCGGCGCCGTGACCGTCAACCCCAGAAGCGCCAGCAAGGACACCATCGTGACCGTCACTGTCACGCCGAACGATGGCTACAGGCTGGACAGCCTGACCGCCACCGACAGCCAGGGCAATGAGCTGACCCTGACCGATAGGGGCGGCGGCAAGTACACCTTCACCATGCCCGGCTCCAAAGTGACGGTGGAGGCCAGCTTTGCGGAAATCCAGGCGAAGCCGGCGATCTCCTTTACCGACGTGTCCCCCGGCGCGTACTACTACGAGGCCGTGCTGTGGGCGGCAGAGAACGACATCACCAACGGCGCCAATGCTGACGGCACCATGTTCAGCCCCAACGCCCCCTGTACCCGCGCCCAGGCCGTGACGTTCCTGTGGCGGGCCGCCGGTTCTCCGGCGCCCAAGAGCGGCGTCAATCCCTTTACTGACGTTCAGCCCGGCGCGTACTACTACGAGGCTGTGCTTTGGGCCGTGGAGAACGCCATCACCGTGGGCACCAGCAGCACCACGTTCAGCCCCAACGTTGTTTGCAGCCGCGCCCAGATCGTGACCTTCCTGTGGCGGAGCGAGGGCCAGCCTGCCGCGTCCACCGGCAGCTCCTTTGTGGACGTGTCTGCCAGCGCCTACTATGCCGGCGCTGTGGCCTGGGCCGTGGAGAACGGCGTCACTGTGGGCACCAGCAGCTCTACGTTCAGCCCCAACAACGATTGTACCCGCGCTCAGATCGTCACATTCCTTTATCGCTGTATGGCATGACCCTGTGAGGGATCGGGGGCCCCGGCCCCCGGTCTTCTCCCGGCTCTCCCCCGAAACGGCGGGCCGGGAGAAGATATAAGCCCACGGGAGCGGGGGATGCCATGGCCGCCTTGGTTTAGGCCATAACAACCGGATAGAGCGCCGAAAAGGCCCGCAAAGACTGGTTCAGTCTTTGCGGGCCTTTGGTTTGCCGGTTTAGGATTGTCCCTACATCCATCTGCCTTTCGTCCTATAAAGCCCATTCCAGAGCCTTATATTACACATCGAAACCCCAAACCGTTTCCAGCCGCTCATTGCAGGTTTTCCCATCACTCCCGCCCCTTCCCATGCTGGATCATCCGGTACCCCACGCCGATGTGGGTCTGGATATACCGGGGATGGGCGGGGTCGGTCTCCAGCTTTTTACGCAGGGTAGCCATGAATACCCGCAAAGAGGGGAGCTCCGCCGGCACGCTGGCGGAAGACGCTCCCCAGACCTCGCTGACGATATAGTTGTGGGTCAGCACCTTGCCGGCGTTCTTGGCCAGCAGGCAAAGCAGTTTATACTCCATGGGAGTCAGATGCAGTTCCTTCCCGTCCAGGTAGGCGCAGCCGGCGGCGTAGTCGATGACCAGGCCGCCGTTTTCATAGCGGGCGGCCTCCCCGCTGGTCTTCTGGCTGTCGCAGCGCACCCGGCGCAGGGCCACCCGCAGGCGGGCCAGCAGCTCGTCCACGGAAAAAGGCTTGGTCAGATAGTCGTCCGCCCCCGCGTCCAGGGCGGACACCTTGTCCCGGTCGTCAGCCCGGGCGGACACCACGATGATGGGCATATTGCTCCAGGAGCGGATCTTTTTGATGATGTCGATGCCGTCCAGATCGGGGAGCCCTAAGTCCAGGAGCATGACGTCCGGCCGGTAGGAGAGGGCGTCCAGCACCGCCTGCTGCCCGTTCTTGGCCCGGTGGAACTGGTAGTTCTGGGTCTCCAGCGCGGTGGCGATGAGATTGCCCACGGCGGTGTCGTCCTCCACAAACAAAATCTGTGGCTTATTCATACTGTGCTGCCTCCGATGCTTTCAGTGTAAACCGGAAAATGGTCCCTTGGGGATGGTTGTCAACAGCCTCGATGACGCCGCCGTGGGCGATGATGATGGACCTGCACAGGGAGAGGCCCAGCCCCAGGCCCCGCCGCCCGTCTCCCCGCTCCTTCCCGTTGGTGTAGAACATATCGAACAGCTTTTCCTTTGCCTGGTCCGGAATGCCCGGGCCGTCGTCGGCGATCTCCACGACCACCGTTTGATCGGACTTCCGGGCCGACAGGGTGATATGGGAACCCTCCGGCGTGTATTTGACGGCGTTGTTCACGATGTTGATGACCACCTGCACCATCAGTCGTGCGTCCATATCCGCCATCAGCATGTCATCCGCCAGCCGGACCTCGATGTGGTGCTTGGCAGCGTTCCGGTCCAGATGGGACAGGGCCTCGGTGAAGATATCCGCCAGCAGCTCCGGCTCCATGCTGATAGGGACCCGTCCGTCCTCCAGCCTGGTGATGGACAGCAGGTTCTCCACCAGGTCGATCAGCCACATGGCGTCGTCGTAAATGGCAGTAAACAGCCCCCGCCGCTTTTCAGCGGTCAGCTGGTCGGCGCTCTCCATCAAAATGCTGGCGTTGCCGGAGATGCTGGTCAGGGGCGTGCGCAGGTCGTGGGAGATGGCCCGCAGCAGGTCGGCCCGCAGGGCCTCCTGATCCGCCTGGGCCTGGGCCTCCCGCTTCTCCAGCATGGTCCGCTCCTTCTCCAGCGCCAGGCCGCACTCGTCCAGCAGGGCTACCATCAGGTTCTTTTCAAAGGACTGGATGCGGTGTCCGCCCTCCACGGAGATCCCCACCACCGCCAGCGCGCCGCCTGTGCCCCGGATGGAGAGGTAGAGGCATTTGGCGCTGGGAAGGGTGTTGGTAGTGGCGCCGGCGTGCTTGTTGTTTTTCAGCACCCATTCCGCCACCGCCTCCTCCGAGGGGGTCAGCAGCGCCGACAGGTCCCGCTCCTCGGAAAAGGGGAAGCGCAGGGCGGGCAGCAGCCCGCCCCGGCCATCGGCGGGGTAGATCACCAAATCGCGCTCCAGCAGGTGCCCCAGCTGCCCGGCGGCAATGGTGAGGATCGCCTCCGTCCCCTCCGCGTTTTGCAGCTTATGGCTGGATTCCAGCAGGATGGCCGTGCGGTAGGCCTTGTCCGCGTTCATCTTCGCCTGGGTCTTGATCCGCTTGGTCAGGGAGCTGCTGAGCAGGGCCACCAGGAACATGATGCCGAAGGTGGCGATATAGCCGGGATCGCTGCGCAGGGTGAAGTGGGGCGCGGTGAAAAAGAAGTTGAAGAAGATCACCGACAGCACGGACGCCGCCAGGCTGTAGACGCGTCCCGTTGTGACCATGGCCGATACCAGAACCCCCAGCAGATACAGCATGATGATGTTGGTGTCCGCAATACCCAGATAGGAAAAGCAGTAGCCTCCCAGCGTGCAGAGGGCCAGCACCGCCAGCATTTTCAGCAGGTCGCCGGGCGAGAAGGGGTCCCGCTCCATGCATCGGGCGCCTGCGTGCCGTCTCTGTGCCTTGGCCCGCTGGTCCGGGATGATGTAGACGTCCAGGTCCGGGGCCAGGTCGTTGAGCCGGTCCACCAGGTTTTTCGGGCGCCGCAGGCCCCGCTGCCGGGGGCTGCGGCCCAGGACGATCTTGGACACGCCGCTGATGCGGGCATATTCCGCGATCTGCGCCGCCGGGTCGTCGCCATAGGTGGTGGTGATCTTCGCGCCCAGTTCCTCCGCCAGGCGCACGTTGTCGCTGATCCGTTTCCGGTCATCGTCAGACAGGGACGCAAATTCCGGCGTCTCCACGAAAAGCGCCGTAAACGCGCCGTGGAACGCCTTTGCCAAGCGGGCGGCGGTACGGATGACCTTGGCGTTGGAGGGGGATCCGGACAGGCAGGTCAGGATGTGCTCCCCCGCCTTGGGCTTCTCTTCCCCCTCGAACCAGGGGGCGGCCTCCAGCCGGTCCGCCGTCCGCCGCAGGGCGATCTCCCGGAGAGAGGCCAGGTTTTTTTCAGTAAAAAAATGCTCCAGGGCCTGGTCGGCCTGCTGTTTGCGATAGATCTTCCCCTCCTGCAGCCGTTCCAGCAGGTCTGCGGGTTCCAGGTCCACCAGCTCCACCTGGTCGGCGGAGTCGAACACGCTGTCCGGGACGCGCTCGGCCACTGAAACGCCGGTGATGGCGGCCACCTTGTCGTTCAGGCTCTCCAGATGCTGGACGTTGACGGTGGTGTATACGTTGATGCCCGCCCGCAGCAATTCCTGGACGTCCTGGTACCGCTTCACATGGCGGCAGCCCTCGGCGTTGGTGTGGGCCAGTTCGTCCACCAGGATGAGCTGGGGCTTCCGCTTCAGGGCGGCGTCCAGGTCGAACTCCTTCAGCTCGATGCCCTTATAGGGGATCGTCTTGACCGGGAGCAGCTCCAGCCCCTCCAGGAGGGCCATGGTCTCCGGCCGGGTGTGGGGCTCGATATACCCTGCCACCACGTCCACGCCGCAGTGTCTTGCCTGCCGCGCAGCCTCCAGCATGGCGTAGGTCTTGCCCACGCCGGCGGCGTAGCCGAAAAAGATCTTCAGCCGGCCTCCCGTCTTTGCCTCTGTGCGGCGGATGCTTTGCAGCAGCAGCTCGGAGTCCGGGCGCTCGTCCTTTGCCATGGGCCTCCCCTCCCTTCCTACACGGATAGTTTTATCTTACCTTAGAACGCGGCGGGATGCAACCCTCCGGGCGCCTTAAAACGCCGCTGTCGTCAGGCTCCGTCTTCTCCAGCGGCGCATCCTGTTCCCCCTCCGCCTCCCCGCCCGGCGAGGAGCCGCCCTCGTCCAGGAAGCGGCCCAGCCGGTCAATGGCGAAGTAGAGCACGACGGCGATATAGGCGAAACTTCCCATCAGCACCAGGTCTCCCATACCGATCCCTCCCCGCAGCGTCGGAATAAACGGTGATCCATCCTTCTGCTCTCATTATAGATCCCCATGCCTTTGCGTGAGATTCGCGTTTATGGCACGGGATTAAGATTGCATTAACGCCAGGCGGGCTTTATCGGATTTTAATATAGGCTCCGCAACGCGAAGGGCACGTTTATGGCCGGCGTGGTAGAGTGAGACCGCAAAGGAGGTTTCGCTATGCAAATCGTAGTTGGCGCGATCGGTGTTCTCACCGTCGCCGTACTGGGTTATCTGGCCTATGTACTGATGAAGGAGGAGTAAACGTGTCATGAGTTCCAATTCCATTGTTCAGTATGTCCTGTATGTGGTGATCCTGGTGGGTCTCTCCCTTCCGCTGGGCGTCTACATGAGCAAGATCATGGGGGGCGAGAAAACGCTGCTCTCCCGGGCCCTTGGCCCGGTGGAGCGCGGGATCTACAAGCTCCTGCGCATCGACCCGGAGGAGGACATGGGCTGGAAAAAGTATCTGGCCAGCGCGCTCCTGTTCAACCTGTTCGGCTTTCTCCTGCTGTTGCTTATTCTGCTGCTTCAGGGGCGCCTCCCCTGGAACCCCCAGGGCTTCGGCGGCCTGAGCTGGCACCTGGCCTTCAACACCGCCGTCAGCTTCGTCACCAACACCAACTGGCAGGCCTACTCCGGCGAGGTGACGCTGTCCAACTTCTCCCAGGCCATGGGCCTGACGGTGCAGAACTTCGTCTCCGCCGCCAGCGGCGTCGCCGTGCTCTACGCCCTGATCCGCGGGCTGGTCCGGGTGAAGGCGAAGGGCATCGGGAACTTCTGGCAGGACCTGACCCGCTGCACGCTGTACATCCTGCTGCCCATCTGCCTGGTATCCACCGTCGTGCTCACCAGCCAGGGCGTGCCCCAGAGCCTGGGCGGCAATACCTATGTGGATCTGGTGGAGCCCATCGCCGCCGACGCGGACGGCAACGTGCTCACCGGCGCGGAGATCGACCCGGAGACGGAAACCGTCACCCTGGACGGCCAGGTGGTAGAGGACGCCGTCATCGTCACCCGGCAGGTGCTGCCCCTCTATCCCCAGGCCAGCCAGGTGTCCACCAAACAGCTGGGCACCAACGGCGGCGGCGTGGAGGGCAACAACTCCGCCCACCCCTTTGAAAACCCCAACCTGCTGACCAACCTCATCGAGATGGTGTTCCTGCTGCTGATCCCCGTGGGCCTGTGCTTCTCCTTCGGCCGCAGCCTTAAAAAGATGGGCGGCATGGCCAGGGGCATGCGCCAGGGCGTGGCCATCTTCCTGGCTATGTTCCTGATGATGGCAGTCGCCATGGGCGTGACCGCCGCGATGGAGCAGAATGCCACGCCGGTCCTGGAACAGAACGGCGGCGTGGATACGGCCCTGGGCAACATGGAAGGCAAGGAGACCCGCTTTGGGACCGCCACCTCTGTTACCTGGGCGGTGTGGACCACCTGCGCCTCCAACGGCTCGGTGAACTCCATGCACGACTCCTACACCCCCATCGGCGGCATGATCCCCATGCTGCTGATGATGCTGGGCGAGGTGGTCTTCGGCGGCGTGGGCTGCGGGCTCTACGGCATGATCGGCTTCGTCATCCTGACGGTGTTTATCGCCGGGCTGATGGTGGGCCGGACGCCGGAATACCTGGGCAAAAAGATCGGATCCCGGGAGATGCGCATGGCGGTGCTGCTGTGTCTGGCCACCCCTATCGCCATCCTGGTTGGCTCGGGCATCGCCGCCCTGCTGCCCGCTACGGCGGACTCGCTGAACAACCCCGGGGCCCACGGCCTGAGCGAGGTGCTGTACGCCTATTCCTCCGCCGGCGGCAACAACGGCTCCGCCTTCGCGGGCTTCAACGCCAACACCCCCTTCCTCAACACCAGCCTCGGCCTGGTCATGCTCTTCGTCCGGTTCGTTCCCATGACCGCCGCCATTGTCATCGCCGGCAGCATGGCCGCCAAGAAGAAGGTGGCGGAGAGCGCGGGCACGCTGTCCACCTCCAACGGGATGTTCGTGTTCCTGCTCATCCTCATCGTGCTGATCATCGGCGCGCTGAGCTTCCTCCCCGCGCTGGCCCTGGGTCCTGTTGCGGAATTTACCCAGATGCTTGGATTAGGTTAAGGTAGGTGTTGAAAATGGCAAAAAACAAGTCTTCTCTCGCCGATCAGGCGATCCTGGGCCGGGCGGTAAAGGACGCCTTCCAAAAGCTCAGCCCCAAGGACCAGGTGAAAAACCCGGTCATGTTCCTGGTCTATCTCTCCGCGATTTTGACCACAGTCCTGTTCGCGCTCTCCTTGGCGGGGATCTCCGACGGTATCGTCTCCAGCGGCTTTATCCTGGCTGTGGCGGCGATCTTGTGGCTGACCAGCCTCTTCTCCAACTTCGCGGAGGCCATCGCCGAGGGCCGGGGCAAGGCCCAGGCGGACGCCCTGCGCGCCTCCCGCCGGGACGTGACCGCCCACAAGCTGGACGATCCCGCCCACAAGGAGCAGTCCACCGACATCTCCGGCGCGGCGCTGGAGCGGGGCGACATTTACATCGTCCGCGCCGGCGAACAGATCCCCGCCGATGGCGAGGTGATCGAGGGCGCCGCCTCGGTGGATGAGTCCGCCATCACCGGGGAGTCCGCCCCCGTCATCCGGGAGGCCGGCGGAGACCGCTCCGCCGTCACCGGCGGCACCACGGTGCTGTCCGACTTTCTGGTGGTCCGTGTGACCCAGGAACCGGGCGGCTCCTTTCTGGACAAGATGATCGCCATGGTGGAGGGGGCTGACCGGAAAAAGACCCCCAACGAGATCGCCCTTCAGATCCTGCTGGTGGCCCTGTCCATCATCTTTGTGCTGGTCACGGCGTCGCTGTACGCCTACTCCGTCTTCTCCGCCGGGCAGGCGGGGATCGAGAACCCCACCTCTGTCGTCTCCCTGGTGGCCCTGCTGATCTGCCTGGCCCCCACCACCATCGGCGCTCTGCTCTCCGCCATCGGCATCGCCGGCATGAGCCGGCTGAACCAGGCCAACGTGCTGGCCATGAGCGGCCGGGCCATTGAGGCTGCCGGCGACACCGACGTGCTGCTGCTGGACAAGACCGGCACCATCACCCTGGGCAACCGCCAGGCCGACGCCTTCCTCCCCGTGGACGGCGTCACCGAGGAGGAGCTGGCCGACGCGGCCCAGCTCTCCTCCCTGGCGGACGAGACCCCCGAGGGCCGCTCCATCGTGGTGCTGGCCAAGGAGAAGTTCGACATCCGGGGCCGCGATCTGGGCGACAAGGACATGACCTTCGTCCCCTTCACCGCCCAGACCCGTATGAGCGGCGTGGACTACAGGGGCGGCCAGGTCCGCAAGGGCGCGGCCGAGGCGGTCCGCGCCTGGGTGGAGGCCGGAAACGGGGTTTACACCGCCCAGTGTGAAAAGCTGGTGGACGACGTGGCCCGCCAGGGCGGCACCCCCCTGGTGGTGGCCAGGGACCACCGTGTTTTGGGCGCCATCCATCTGAAGGACATCATCAAGGACGGCGTGAAGGAGAAGTTCGCCGACCTGCGGAAGATGGGCATCCGGACCATCATGATCACCGGCGACAACCCGGTGACGGCCGCCGCCATCGCCGCCGAGGCGGGGGTGGACGACTTCCTGGCCGAGGCCACCCCGGAGGCCAAGCTCCAGATGATCCGCAAATTTCAGAATGAGGGCCATCTGGTGGCCATGACCGGCGACGGCACCAACGACGCCCCCGCCCTGGCCCAGGCCGACGTGGCCGTGGCCATGAACTCCGGCACCCAGGCCGCCAAGGAGGCAGGCAACATGGTGGACCTGGACTCCAGCCCCACCAAGCTCATCGAGATCGTCCGCATCGGCAAGCAGCTTTTGATGACCCGGGGCAGCCTGACCACCTTCTCCATCGCCAACGACATCGCCAAGTACTTCGCCATCATCCCGGCGCTGTTCATGGGCCTGTATCCGGGCCTGCAGGCGCTGAACATCATGGATCTGGCAAGCCCCGCCAGCGCCATCCTCTCGGCCCTGATCTACAACGCCCTCATCATCGTGGCGCTGATCCCCCTGGCCCTGAAGGGCGTGAAGTACCGGGAGGTCCCGGCGGGCCGGCTCCTGCGCCACAACCTGCTGGTCTATGGCCTGGGCGGCGTCGTCATCCCCTTTATCGCCATCAAGCTCATTGACCTGCTGGTAGCCCCCCTGCTGGGGGCCCTGTGAGAAAGGAGGGCGCTTATGACACAGGAACTGGCAAACCGGCCGGGCCTGTTGGACCGCGGCCCCTGGGAGAGCCGGCTGGAGCGGGCCCTGGAGCCAGGATCCTCCGCCCATCCGGCGGCAGCGCTGGCGCTTTCCGTGGTTGCAGTTGGGGCCGGGATGCTGCTGGCGGTCGCCGTTTTCACCCTGCTGCTGGCCGTCCCGATGGGCCTTCTGCTGGGCTGGTTTTGATACATTTGCTAAAGGAGGATTTTCCACTATGAAACAAACGGTTTTACGTGCGATCGGGCTGACCATCGTCATGACCGTCCTGTGCGGCTTTCTCTACACAGTGGTCTGCACCGGGATCAACCAGGCTCTCTTTCCCCATCAGGCCAACGGCAGCGTCATTGAGATCGACGGCAAGACCTACGGCTCCGAGCTGCTGGCCCAGCAGTTCACCCAGCCGGAACACCTGTGGGGGCGGCCCATGAATCTGGACGTCACATCCTTTACCGACGAGGATGGAAATCCGGTGATGTATGCCTGGGCCACGAACAAAACCCCCGCAGGCGAAGAACAGGACGCCCTGGTCAAGGCGCGGATCAGCGCCCTGCTGGAGGCCGACCCCTCTATGGAGGGAACTCCCATCCCGGTAGACCTGGTGACGGTGTCCGGCTCCGGCCTGGACGGCGAGATCAGCCCGGAGGCCGCGGCCTATCAGGTCCACCGCATCGCCGGGGTCCGGGGCATGTCTGAGGAGGATGTGCAGGCGGTCATCGACCGGTACACCACGGGCCGCTGGCTGGGGATCTTCGGCGAACCCCGGGTGAATGTGCTGAAGGTCAACCTGGCGCTGGACGGCGTCTTGACGGAGGAGGGCTGATATGTTTGGTTCCTGCCAGCTCGTGGCGGAGGAGCGCATCCCCATCCCGGCGGAGGCGGGGGACCGCTCCCCTCTCACCTGCTTTTTGGAGCTCGTCGGCGCCCTCAACAGCCTGTTCAGCGGAACGCCGAAGCTCCTGTCCCCGCCCGGCTGGACCGCTGCCACAGTGCTGTACCGGAATGTGGTCTATCTGCCCCGGGACATCATCGACAGCGTGGGCCGCCTTGCCGCCCAGGTGAGCAGGGAATTTCCCATCAGCTTCATCGGGACCACGGACGCCCGGGAAACGGCGGAGATGACCGTGCGGCCCCAGGATGGGAAGACCGCCCTGCTCCAGCTCCGATCCCTGTCCGGCAGGCCTGTGGGCCAGATGTATGGGCTTGGCGTCCATTTGAAACTGCCGGGGGAGCAGCCGCTGGCATATCTGGCAGATGTGATCGCCGCATTGCCTTCTGACGGGCCGCTGACCGGGGCGGTTTCCAAAAAGCACGAGCGGGCCCTGCGCTCCGGCGGGCTGCTGGTCCCTGTGGAGGGAACGTTTTTCGCCTACTTTTCCTGGGAGCCGGAGGCAGATCGGGGACAGCTCCTGTATGCGCTGTCGGCGGAACACAAGCTGCTGCTGTGGGAAGCGTTCCTGGAGGACGGCGTCCAGCCCAGGGAGTTCGACTGGCTGTGGGAGATCTATTATACGGAAAAGGCCAGCTATCTGCTGGAGTGGGATCTGGCCCTGCGCATGGTCCTGGAAAAGCTGCGCTTCCATGTGGAGCGCGGGGAGCGCAGCTACAAGCTGATCGACGCTTCCGGGCAGGAGCGGCGCTTTGACTTCATCCGGGGCGGCCCTGCGGAAAAGATATTTTTAAAGCTGCTGTTCCCTGTGGACGGCAAATGACCCAAGGCAAAGGGGGCAGATCTGCGGTCTGCCCCCTTTGCCTTTATATGATTTTAATACTGTGGCGGCAACCCTAATTACGCCCTCATACGCGCCATGCTATAATCTTTATACCATCCTAATGAGTATCCCGGGGAGGGGCTTGCCATGCTGAAGGGGAGAATACGGTCCGCCCTTGGATCCTTTTGGAAAAGCGGCCAGTCGTCGCCCGCCCGCGTCATCCTCCTCGGCTTTCTCCTCCTGATCCTGCTGGGGACAGCCCTGCTGATGCTGCCCTGTTCCACCCGGGAGCGGGGCGGCGCGCCGTTTGCCGACGCGCTCTTTACCGCCACCTCCGCCACCTGCGTCACGGGCCTCGTGATCCACGATACGGCCGGCTACTGGTCCGGCTTCGGCCAGCTGGTCATCCTTCTGCTGATCCAGGTGGGCGGCATGGGCGTCGTCACCATGGCGGTGGCCGTCTTTATGTTCTCCGGAAAACGGATCGGATTGAAGCAGCGGTGGGTCATGCAGGAGTCCATCGCCGCGCCCCAGGTGGGCGGCATCGTCCGGCAGACCCGGTTCATCCTGAAAACGGCCTTTTCCATCGAGGGCGCGGGCGCGCTGGCCCTGGCGGTCCGGTTCTGCCCGGAGTTCGGCCTGCGGCAGGGGCTTTGGTACGCGGTGTTCCACTCCGTCTCCGCCTTCTGCAACGCCGGCTTTGACCTGATGGGCGCGGCGGCCCCCTACTCCTCCCTGACCGGCTATGCCGGGGATAGCGTCGTCAACCTCACCATCATGCTGCTGATCGTGGTGGGCGGCCTGGGGTTTCTGACCTGGCGTGACATGTTTACCCACCGCTTTCGCTTTCGGGAATACCGGCTGCAGAGCAAGCTGATCCTGACCGCCACCGCCGCGCTGCTGCTGTTGGGCTTTTTGTTTTTCCTTCTCTATGAGTTCCGGCTGCCGCAGTGGGCGGGGATGACATTGGGAGAGAAGGTCCTGGCCGCCATGTTCCAGTCCGTCTCGCCCAGGACCGCTGGCTTCAACACGGTGGAGCTGGCGCGGATGTCGGGACCGGGACAGCTGCTGACCATCCTCCTGATGCTGACCGGCGGCTCCCCCGGCTCCACGGCGGGCGGCTTCAAGACCACCACCCTGGCCGTTCTGCTCCTGAGCGCCGCCGCGGTCTTTCGGAAGCGCCGGGGCGCCCAGTGCTTCGGCCGGCGCTTGCAGGACGGCGTCCTGCAAAACGCCTGCGCCATCTTCATGCTGTATGTGCTGCTCTTCCTGGCGGGCGGTATTCTGATCTGTGCCATCGACCAGACGCCGCTGATGGACGCCCTCTTTGAAGCGGCCTCCGCCATTGGCACCGTGGGCCTCTCCCTGGGCGGGACGGCCCGGTTCTCCCTGGCGTCCAGAATGATTTTGATATTTCTCATGTACTTCGGACGTGTCGGCGGTCTGACCCTGGTCTATGGCGTCGTGTCCGGCAGCGGGACGTCCGCGTCGCAATTCCCCCAGGAACAGGTGACAGTGGGGTAGGAAAGGAAGGTCATCATGAAATCGGTTCTTTTGATCGGCTTGGGACGCTTTGGGCGGCACATGGCCGAAAAGCTGCGGGAGCTGCGCCATGAGGTGCTGGCGGTGGACCGGGAGGAACAGCGGGTCAATGAGATCCTGCCCCTGGTGACAAACGCCCAGATCGGGGACGGCACCAACGAGCAGTTTATCGAGTCGCTGGGCGTCCGGAATTTCGACCTGTGCGTTGTGGCCATCGGCGACGATTTCCAGAGCTCCCTGGAGACTACCGCGCTTTTGAAAGAGCATGGCGCGCCCTTCGTGCTGGCCCGGGCCAACCGCGACGTACACGCCAAGTTCCTCCTGCGCAACGGCGCGGACGACGTCATCTACCCGGAGAAACAGACGGCCTCCTGGGCGGCGGTACGGTACAGCGCGGACCATATCTTCGACTATATCGAGCTGACGGACGACCACTCCATTTTTGAAACGGCGGTGCCCCCCGCCTGGGTGGGAAAGACCATTGTGGAGCTGGCGGTCCGCCAGAAATACCACATCAATATTCTGGCGACCAAATGCGGCGGCAGACTGGAGCCTCTGCCCGGTCCCGCCCACCGCTTCCGCGGGGACGAAACCATTTTTATCCTGGGCGCCAACCGGGATGTGCAGAGGTTTGTGAGATTGTGAGAAATCCCTTTCTTGTTTTAGCGGCGCACTTGCCGGTCAATTTCGTCCAGGCAGTCATGCTCGATGTTCCATACGGGAGTCATCTGTAAAAGGGACTCCCCTGTAGCCGTTTGTCCCGGTGGAGAGGATTTTTGCCCCGAATTGTTCACGGACAGAGCGGATCATATCCAGCTTATCCGCAGGCAGGAAAAAGGACCCTACTGATTCCTACGCTGTTTCACACAAATTTTGGGGGATTTTTCTTTTGTCATGCATCACCCTTCGGCCAGCGCTACCGTTACATCCACATCTCCTGCGTAAGACCCTAACGCATCGATTCCCGTCTGGTCCATCCGGGCGATGACCTCCATGCCGGCAGCAATGGTACGGCCGTCGTGGTCATAGTACATGGCATAGGTGGGGCCGGGGGGATAGTAGATAATGTCGCCAATCTCGTAGTCCACGGTGATGTTCTCCAGCAGGGAGTCGTCAATGGAAAAATCCATGTGGGCGTGCTTTTCGCGGCCCACATAGTCCGTCATGTGGAAGGACAGGGGCAGATGGGACGCAAACTCCGCTGCCGCGGGGGTGTCCAGCAGGTCGGCGGTGATGGTATTGTCTCCCTCCGCACTGGACAGGGTAATCTCCAGCTGCCGGCCGGCGGAAACAGAAGGCTCCTCCCCGTCCAGTTCGAATGTCACGCTGACCAGATCAGCGTAGGAGTGGATGGCCTCCACACCGCCCTCGCCCAGCTTGGCCAAAACCTCGATGCCGGCGCTGATGGAGCGGCTGTCGTGGTCATAGAAGATCCCCATGGTGGGGCCGGGATGCCAGTAGACGATATCGCCGATCTCATACTCATTGACCGTGTTGGTCTGGCTCTCCTCGCTGAGGGAGAAGTCCAGGTAGACCTCCTTCTGCCGGTCCAGATGGTCGTGCATCTCCACGGTGAAGGGCATCTGCCGGGCAAACTCAGCGGCGGCAGGCGTATCCATCAGTGTGGCGGTGATTTCTTGCGTCCCTTCCTCACCCTCCAAAGTGAGCTTCAGGGTGCGTGTGCCAGTAGAGATGGAAGGTGGAGTTCCCGGCTGGCTTGTACTGGGTGTGGAGGTGTTCGTCTCCGCAGGGTTGGGGTCAGAGGCTGCGGGGGAATTTGAGCCGCAGGCGGCCAGGGAGCATACCATTGCGGCCGTCAGAAGCAGCGCGCTCAGTTTGTGTTTCATACAGGCATCGTCCTTTCAGTATGGTTTTGGGATTTTCGGTCCAGGCACCTTACGAGCCATACTGTAAAAGGGACTTGTGAGAAAAGTGTGAGGGAAAAAGCATGGTTTTGTGAGAAATCGCGGCCGCAAAAATTTTTTAAAATTTCTTGGATTTCCTCACAGATTCCTCACAACTGTGCTTTATGATATGCTATCATATCAGTTATAGCGAAAAAGGAGGAGGTCCCTGTGCCCAAGATGCTGATCGTGGACGACGACGTCCACCTGCGAAAGCTGGTGCTGACCTATGCCCAGATGGACAATTTCCAATGCCGGGAGGCGGAGAGCGGCGACCGGGCGCTGGAACTGCTCCAGGAATCGGACGCCGACGTCATTATTTTAGATGTGATGATGCCGGGGCGGGACGGCTTTGAGACGCTGGCGGAGATCCGCAAGACCTCCCAGGCGCCGGTCATCATGCTCACCGCCCGCAGCGAGGAATACGACAAGCTGCTGGGCTTCAACCTGGGGGCCGACGACTATGTTTCCAAGCCCTTCAGCCCCAAGGAGCTGATGGCCCGTGTGGGGGCGGTGCTCAAGCGCAGCGGCGCGAAGCAGGGAAAGCGTCTGACCTTCGGCGGCCTGGTGATCGAGCCGGGGGCCAGAGGCGTCGCGGTGGATGGGAAGGCTGTCAGCCTTCCGCCGAAGGAGTTCGACCTGCTGATGAAACTGGCCGGGAACGAGCGTATGGTCTTTTCCCGGGAGCAGCTGCTGGACCAGGTGTGGGGCTTCGACTATTTCGGCGACGCCCGCACCGTGGACACCCACGTCAAGGCCCTGCGGGAGCATTTGGGGCCGTACCGCAAGTGCATTGAAACTGTCTGGGGGGTGGGGTACAAATTTGAATACCGCGAAGAACAATAACACGCCCCGGCGGGGCATGAGCATGGCCCTGCTGCTGTGGGGCATCATGATGGTGCTGGTGCTGGTGACGGTGGCCTTCATGTGGGTGTTCCAGATCTATTTCATGGAGCGCAACTACATCGACTCCCATATCGTGGAGGTGCAGGAGCGGTTGGACCCGGTGCTGGCGGAGCTGTCCGACACCGACCTGGCGGACAACGAATCCATGATCTCTTATCTCAGTCAGACGGCCAACGGCAAGCTGCTGATCATCAACCAGAGCGGGCAGCTTGTCACCATGTACACCTACGGCCACCCCATTGATCTCTCCTCCAACCGCACAGATGTCCTGACTTGGGAGCGTATCGCCAATGGTGAGGATTATCTCAAGATCCGGGCCATGGAACCCTACTCCCGGGAGACCATGGAGGGCAGCCGCATCATCTCTTATGAATACGGCCTGCCGGCCCGCTACCACGGCGAGGAGGTCTACGTCATCCTGTACCACTCCTTTACCGAACTGAACAACGTGCTGGACCTGAACCGGCACCAGCTGATGATCCTCAGCGTGATTTTGACCCTCGTTTCCGCCGCCCTTGCGGCCTTCCTGTCCAGGGTGTTCACCCGGCCCATCCTGGCCATCAAGAAAACTGTGGACCAGCTGGCCCAGGGCGACCTGACCGCCACGCCGAAGCTGAAGCGAAAGGACGAGATCGGCCAGCTGGCGGCTTCGGTGGAAGAACTGGGCCAGGCCCTCCAGCGGGTGGATACCCTCCGCCGGGAGGTCATCGCCAATGTGTCCCACGAGCTGCGTTCCCCCCTGGCCCTCATCGGCGGCTATGCGGAGATGGTGCGGGACATCACCTGGAAGGACGACGCCCAGCGCACGGAGAATCTGGATCTGATCATCAGCGAGTCCAGGCGTATGAGCGACATGGTCAGCGATATTCTGGACTACTCCCAGCTCCAGTCCGGCTGCCTCCAGCTCAAGCGGGAGGAGCACGACCTGTGCGAGATCGTGGAGACGGAGGTCCGCCGATGCGAGCAGGTGGCGGCGGAAAACCATCTGAAGCTCCAGGTCAGCCGCCCCTCCGAAGAATACCGCGTCAATGTGGACGCTCTGAAGATCAGTCAGGTCATCCGCAACCTTCTGAACAACGCCATCAATCATACCAAGGACGGCGAAACCATTACCGTGGCTGTGGAGGAGACGCCCGCGGATTACAAGGTGTCGGTCATCAACCCCGGCGAGCCGATCCCGGAGGAGGAGAGAGAGCTTATCTGGGAGCGGTATCAGCGCAACCAGCACCAGGCGGGACGGCGGCAGGGCACCGGTATCGGGCTGTCCATCGTCAAGACCATCCTGGACGCCCACGGCATGACCTGCGGCGTGGACTGCGCGGACGGCCTGACCTGCTTCTGGTTCTGTTATCCCAAACAGCATTGATTTCCCGAGGACATATTTTATGAGCCCGCCCCGCACTTGTCTGCGGGGCGGGCTTTTTCTGCTGTTTCCCATTCCTCACAAAACCCTGCTTTTTTCCTCACACTTTTCTCACAACTTCCCATTAGAGTATAGATGAACACAGGGAAACCCCTGAAAAAATGAAAACAACCATATCTACTACTCGAAAGGATCGGTCTGATATGAAAAAATCTCTCTCCCTCCTTCTGGCTCTTGCCATGGCCGTCTCCCTGGCCGCCTGCGGCAGTCAGAACGCCGGCATCCCTCCCGCAGATGACCCGCCGGCGGTCACGACCCCCGGCGCCGCCCCGGACGCCGCAGACCAGTCCTCTGATCCCGCAGAGGCGCCGGACACCGCCGCCCCCTCTGCAAGTGGTGAAAGCAGCGGCATCCTGATCGCCTACTTCGGCGTACCGGAGACAGACGGCGTGGACACCGTGGCCAACGCCAGCCGTGTGGCCACAGCGGACGGCGTGGTGGGTAACTGTGAATTTATCGCCCAGGCCATCCAGGAGGCCGTGGGCGGCGACCTGTTTGCCATTGAGACGGTGCAGGAGTACCCCGGCACCCACGAGGCCCTGCTGGAATTTGCCTATCAGGAGCTGCGTCAAAACGCCCGGCCGGAGCTGAGCGGCGAGATTGAAAACCTGGAGGACTACGACGTGATCTTCCTGGGCTATCCCAACTGGAACGCCGACCTGCCCATGCCCCTCTACACCTTCCTGGAATCCTACGACTTCAGCGGCAAGACCATCATCCCCTTTGTCACCCACGGCGGCAGCGGCTTCTCCCGCACCATCTCCACCATTTCCAGCCTTCAGCCCAACGCGACGGTGGTGGAGGACGGTCTCTCCATCTCCCGGGGAAATGTGGCAAACGCCGCCCAGGAGGCCATGGGCTGGGCCTCCGGGATCCTGAACTGACGCCGGGCCTCTGAAACGCCCGCCGCTGTTCCTCCCGGCGGGCGTTTCAGGGGGATACATAAAAGAGAGAGGTCTCCCTCATGAAGCTGAAACAGAAATGCAAAATTGCCCTGGACATCTGCATGACCCTCTTGTTGCTTGTCCTGATGGCCTATCAGATCACCGGGCAGCTGGCCCACGAGTGGGTGGGGCGGCGATGTTCGTCTGCTTTATCGCCCACCATATCCTGAACGCCCGGTGGGCCGGGAACCTTCTGAAAGGGAAGTACAACGGCTTTCGGCTCTTCCAGACCGCCGTTGACCTGCTGCTTCTGGCGGATATGCTGGCGCTGATGGTCAGCGGCATCCAGCTGTCCCGCTATGTGTTTTCCTTTCTTCCGGGCTTTGGCAGCATCGCCGCCGCCCGGCGGCTCCACATGCTGGCCTCCTACTGGGGCTTTGTGCTGATGTCCGTCCACATGGGCCTCCACTGGGGCCTGGTGACGGGGATGCTCCGCAAGGCCGGCGGCGGTAAGCCCTCTCCCGCCAAGGCCGCCGCGGCCTGGGGCGCTGCCGGGCTGATCGGGGCCTATGGTGCCTACGCCTTCTGGCGAAACCAGATCTGGATGTACCTGTTTCTGCGGGCGGAATTTGTGTTCTTCGATTACAGCCAGACGCCGGTTCGGTTTTTCGTGGATCATCTGGCCGTGATGGGGCTGTTCGTCTTTCTGACCTACGGCGCTGTGAAGCTGCTGCGGAGGCGGAAGAAGGAGGGACGGAAATGAAGCGGCTGCTTACTCTGGGGCTTGCGCTTCTGACCGTGGCAGGTTGTACCGGCTGCGACGCCCAAACAGATCTCCCGGCGGAAGAACCCCAGGAGGCCGCCGGCGGGCTGTTCGCCATGGACACCTATATCAGCCTGACCGCCTACGGGCCCGACGCGGAAGCTGCTCTGGAGCTGGCAGAGGCCAGGATCCAAGAGTTGGAAAACCTGTGGTCCGTCACAGGCGAGGGCAGCGAGATCTATGCCGCCAACCACAGCGGCGGGCAGTCGGTTCCCGTCAGCACAGACACGGAAGAGCTGCTCCGCTTCGCCCTCCATATGGCCCGGGAGACCAGCGGCGCGCTGGAGCCCACCATCTACCCGGTGCTGACCGCCTGGGGCTTTACCACCGACAACTACCAGATCCCGGAGCAGGAGGAGCTTGACCGCCTGCTGGAGCGGGTGGACTATGAGGCCATCATCTTGACCGACAGCGCCGTGACGGTTCCCGACGGCATGATGCTGGACCTGGGCGCGGTGGGCAAGGGCTACGCCGCCGACGAGGCTGCCGCCATCCTGCGGGAGAACGGCGTGACCTCCGCTTTACTGGACTTTGGCGGCAACATCATGACTGTGGGGAGCAAGCCGGACGGCGCCCCCTGGCGGATCGGCGTCCGGGACCCGGACACCGAGGGAAACCTGGGCGTGCTGGAGGTGGCCGACCAAAGCGTGGTGGTCTCCGGCGGCTATGAGAAGTATTTCGTGGGCGAGGACGGAGAGCGGTACTGGCACATCATCGACCCGGAGACCGGATATCCCGCCCGGAGCGGGCTGGTCCAGGCAGCCATTGTCAGCCGGGAGAGCAAGCTGTGCGACGCCCTCTCCTCCGCCATCTTCGTCATGGGGCTGGACAAAGCCATTGACTACTGGCAGACCCGCCAGGACTTTGACATGATCCTGCTGACCGAGGACCGGGAGATCTATCTGACGGAGGGGCTGCAGGACGTCTTTACGCCGCAAACAGGCCACGAGATATACATCCTTACCATGGAAAAGGAGTCGTCTTGATGAACAGGATCTTGCTTTTTCTTTTGTCATGTGTACTATTCCTTCATTTAACTGCCTGCGGCAGAACGGCGGAAGCGGAAACGCAGCCCCCTGTGGAAACAGAGGCGATCGGCTGGGAGGGCCGAAGCTATGAGTACACGGTGGAGGAGCTGCCGGCGGAGGTGGACGGCCACAGCATTTACGGCCGTATTTATCTCCCTGCGGGAGCGGAGGAGCCCATGCCCGCGGTGATCTTCTCCCACGGCTACGGCGGCAGCAGCTCCACCGGCGCGCCCTATGCCCAGGAGCTGGCGCAAAAGGGGATCGCCGCCTACTGCTTTGATTTCCGCGGCGGCAGCAATGGGAGCCGCAGCGACGGGAGCCCATTGGAGATGAGCGTATTCACGGAAAAGGCGGATCTGGAGGCGGTGCTTGCCATGATCCAGTCCCTGGACAATGTGGACACGGATAACATCTTTCTCATGGGCTCCAGCCAGGGCGGCATGGTGTCCGCCATGGTGGGCGCCGCCCATTCGGATGAGGTCAAGGGCATGATGCTGCTGTACCCCGCCTTCTGCATCCCGGAGGACGCCAGAGCCAGATACGCCAGTGTGGACGAAGTGCCCGATACGGTCTCCTTTTTCTCCTGGCTGACGGTGGGGCGGAACTATGTGACCGATGTGTGGGACTACGATGTGTACGCGGACGTCGCCGCCTATGACAAGGACCTTCTGATCCTCCACGGCGACCGGGACGGGATCGTGGACGTCTCCTACTCGGAGCGGGCCGCGGAGCAGTACCCCTCCGCAAAATTAGAGATCCTCCCCGGCGCGGGCCACGGCTTCAGCGGCGACAATTTCGATCTGGCGATGGGGTATCTGTTTGATTATCTATCGTCTCACATCAACTGAAAGAAGGAAATACCATGCTGTTCTATTTTACCGGCACAGGAAACAGCCTCTATGCTGCAAAGCAGATCGAGGAGGCGCCTCTGAGCATCCCCCAGGTGATGAAGCAGGCGGAATTGGATTTCACGGCGGATCAGATCGGGATCGCAGCGCCCATCTACGGCCACGAGGTCCCGAATATGGTCAGGGAATTTCTGCGGCGGGGGAGCTTCCATACGGACTACTTCTATATGGTCCTCACCTACGGAAACCGCCACGGCGGGGCGGCCGAACTGGCGTATCAGCTGTGCCGGGAGTGCGGCGTCCAGCCCAAGTACATCAATGTGCTCCTGATGGTGGACAACTGGCTCCCCAGCTTTGATATGAATGAACAGGTCCAGCTGGACAAAAAGGTGGAGGAACACCTGGCGGCGATCGCCAGGGATATTCACAGCCGCCGGGAGATGATCTCTCCCGTGACGGATGCCGACCGGGCGGCCCACCAGCAGTTTTTGGACGGGATGAAGCGTCTCCCCGCTGATGTATGGCAGCATCTGCTCCGGGTCACGGACGCCTGTATCGGCTGCGGCCTGTGTACGAAGGTCTGTCCCTCCGCCTCCTTCCGCCTGGAAGACGGCAGGGCCGTCCACATCCCCGGAAACTGCCAGACCTGTCTGGCCTGCGCCCATCTCTGCCCCCAGAAGGCGATCCGGCTGAATATGCCTGAGAAGAACCCCGACGCCCGCTACCGCAATCCCCATATTGCGCTGAACGAGATCATTCAGGCCAATAATCAGGCCGAAACCAGAGCAAATTGAAAGAAACGGAGGATAACTGAATGAAGGACTTTCAGCTGAGAAACGACACAAAACTGCTGTTCCGCAATGATCCGACGTCAGACCTGGCGGCGCTGGCCGCAGGGAAAAGGGTTCTGTTGGTTTATGGGGGCGGCTCTGTCAGGAAGAATGGCTGTTACGACGATGTGAAAAACGCGGTGGAGCGTGCTGGCGGCGTTTTATTTGAACTCGGCGGCGCCTCCCGGGAACTGGCCGACATTGAAAAAGGCATCTGTCTTGTAAAAGAGAAGGGCGTTGATCTGGTGGTTGGCGCCGGCGGCGCAAGCATCATGGACTGCGCGAAGCTGATCGCCTTTGGCGCCTATCACACGGATGACCTCTGGGAGTATGTCAAGGGAACCAAGAATCCCTATGGTCTGGAAAAGATGCCCCTGGTCCTGATGCCGACCTATCCCTCCAGCGGCTCGGAGTATGGCCTGGGGGCGGTGTCCGCGGACGCCAGGACCGGGGACTTTGGCACAGCTTATGGTATTGCAGCGGATACGGCTATCCTTGTGCCGAAGTACTCCATGTCCCTGGGCGCGAAAATGACGGCCTATACCGGACTGGTCACGCTGGTCCAGCTGTCCGCCTCTACCATCGGGGACCAGAATCCGGTGTCCTATGATATGGGCATTTCTGTGATCCGGAATGTCCTTGGAGCGGCAAAGAAGCTGAAAGAGGACCCGCAGGATGCCGACGCCAGGGGCGTGATCCTCTATGGAGCGTCCATCTCCACCTCCGGCCGGCTGGGGCTTGGAAAAGAAGAAAATTACGCCTATGACATCTATGAGCTGGAATTTGTCCCGGAGGTTCTGTACGGAGCCTCCTACCGCAAGAGCCTGACCACGCTTTTCCCGCGGTTCCTGAAGGCAATGGCAAAATACCATGATGCCGATATTCGCCGCTACTTTAAGGATGCCTTTGGATATGAGGGCAGCGTTGAGGAATCCGCCAATCAAATGACAGAGCTTTTTGCCGGGCTTGGCGTGGATATGTACTTTGACGGCGAGGCTTCCCCGGAGAAGATCAAAGAGATCGACATTTCCTCGATGTTTTCTCTGGAAGAAATCGCGGGCATTGCGGCGGACTGTCTGCGTTGACAGGGATATGCCCCGTGTCTGCCGGCCTGCTGTTTCGCGCTTTTTGTGTCAAGGGACAGGTCTAAACCCGCCGCCCATTCAAGCGAACGAAGCAGACGCACTCAAGATCGCCTGCAAATTTGAACGATGTGAGGAACGTGATAATGATGAAACGATTTTTAGGAGGATTCCTGGCAGCCGCCATGCTGTGCATCCTCAGTACGGCCGCCTTTGCCGCAGTCAGCGACACCGGCTTTTCCGACGTGGCGGCAGACGCCTGGTACGCGGAGGCGGCGGAGTATGTCCGGGACAACGGCCTGATGAACGGCGTCAGCGCCACCGCCTTCGCCCCCAATGACGCCATGACCCGCGCCATGCTGGCCGCGGTGCTGTACCGGCTGGCGGGCAGCCCCACTGTGTCCGGCAGCGACGCCTTTACCGATACCGTGG
The DNA here is from genome assembly GCA_902373635.1 of uncultured Oscillospiraceae bacterium. Lineage (GTDB taxonomy): Bacteria > Bacillota > Clostridia > Oscillospirales > Oscillospiraceae > Pelethomonas. Next base: position 105,956 of record CABKMV010000001.1, on the reverse strand, counting down.
AGGGTGCCTGGTATTCCGACGCCGTTCTGTGGGCCTCCCAGCAGGGCGTGATCGGCGGCTACGGCGGCGGCCTGTTCGGCACCAGCGATCCTGTCACCCGCGAGCAGATCGCCACCATCCTCTGGCGGTATGATGGTAGTTCCGCAGCCGAAAGAGGCAATGATTTTGCCGATGAGGGCGCCATCTCCTCCTATGCCATGGACGCCGTGGACTGGGTTCGGGCCAGCGGCATTATGAACGGCAAGGGCGGAAATATGTTCGATCCCAGGGGCAATGCTACCCGCGCTGAGGTCGCCGCTATCCTGATGAACTACACCCGCAAGGAAACCTCCGGTCCTGAGCCCAGCCCCGATGCTGAAGTCAATATCCTGGTGGCCTACTTCACCGTCCCCGAGACAGACGGCGTGGACGCCGTAGCCAACGCCAGCCGTGTGGTAGAGAACGGCGAGGTGGTGGGCAACGTGGAGTTCATCGCCCGCGCCATCCAGGAGGAGACCGGCGGAGACCTCTTTGCCATTGAGACGGTCCAGACCTATCCCGGCACCCACGACGCCCTGCTGGACTTCGTCGCCGCCGCCGAGATGGCCGCGGGCGTCCGGCCCGCCCTGTCCACCCGGATCGACAATTTGGACGACTACGATGTGATCTTCCTGGGCTATCCCATCTGGAACGCCGACCTGCCCATGCCCCTGTACACCTTCCTGGATACCTATGATCTCAGCGGCAAGGCCGTGATCCCCTTCACCGCCCACGGCGGCAGCGGCTTTGCCGGCACCATCAGCACCATCGCCGCCCAGGAGCCAGGCGCCAAGGTGGAGCGCAATGGCTTCTCCGTCTCCCGCAGCAGCGTGGCCGCATCCCGAAGCGATATCGTTGACTGGGTGCGGGACCTGGGTTACACCCAGACGCAGCCCCCCGCCCAGCCTGAGCCTGTCCCCACTCCCGGCAATGATGTGGATGTGCTGGTAGCTTATTTCTCTCAGACCGGCAACACGGAGGAGGTTGCCCAGCGGATCGCGGACTACACCGGCGGAGATCTGGCGGAGATCCAGCGGGCCGCCCCTTATCAAAATCTCCAAAGCGAGGCCCCGGCGGAGATTGAAAGCGGCGCCCGACCGGCTATCACCGTGGATGTGGACAGCATCGACGAGTATGAAGTCATCTTCATCGGCTATCCCATCTGGTGGGACGAGGCCCCGGCCATGATCGCCACCTTCCTGGCGGAAAACGACTTTGAGGGCAAGATCATCGCCCCCTTCTGTACCAGCGCATACAGCCCCATCTCCAACAGCCTGCATATCTTCCGGGAGCTTGCTCCTGGCGCTGAGCTGGCGGACGGTCTGACCGCCAACGACCTGGATCTTGTTCAGGCGTGGGTGGATGAAGTCCTGGAACAGGCCGCGTAAAAGAACCTCCCGTATAACAGCAGTCCCCAGCGCCCATGCCGCTCGCAGCGGCAGGGATGCTGGGGACTGTATCATAATAATAAATATAAGAGAAGGCACTCTAAACAGAGCGCCTTCTCTCTGGACAGGGCGAACACTTTCGAGAAACAATTTTTCAGGTCCGAACCCAAACCAAATCGCAATCCAGCGCAGCGATTGCGATTTGGAAAGGAGCCGCGACAAAATGAGTGAGAGGTGACTTTTGCAAAAAAGTCGCCGCGAACGATATGTCGTCCGCGGCGACGTGGCGGAGCAGGAGGGATTCGAACCCTCGGACGGCTTTTGGCCGTCACACGATTTCCAGTCGTGCCCGTTATGACCACTTCGATACTGCTCCCTATCTTGGCAAAATACTTTTGCCGTTCAACAGCAAAGGTTATTATATCCGGTTTTTCTTCTAAAGTCAAGAGAAAATTCCCTCTTTTTGCAAATATGCCGGAGGGCCCGGCCTTGCCTGCGCAAGGCCGGGCCCCGGTGCGCCTGTCTACCGCCCCATGGTCTGCTTCACGGAGGCGGCGGCGCTGTCCACCGCGTCCGTGACCGCCTGCATGGTCTTGCCCGCCTTGGTGCGCTTGCCCGTGCGGGTATGCAGCGCCATATCGGCCGCCGCCCCCGCCATCACGCCAAGGACCATGCCTGTCACAAACCCTTTCATTTTTCTCATCTCCTCCTCTCGTCCGCCCCTAGTATAACCGGGCCGGGACAAATTAAGCGGCGCAGGCGCATCATTTTATTTGCTAAATGCTGCTATATCCTTTATAATAAAATGAGCTAATTTGAAAAAAGAGATGTGATCCAAAGATGACCAAAATTTATCTGATCCGCCACGCGGAGGCGGAGGGCAACCTCTTCCGTGTGGCCCATGGGCAGTACGACAGCACCATCACCCCCAGGGGCTACCAGCAGCTTCACTACCTGCGGCAGCGGTTTGAGGGGGAACACCTGGACGCGGTGTACGGCAGCGATCTGCTGCGCGCCCACACCACCGCCTCCGCGCTGTATGTCCCCCGGGGTCTGCCCTTCCGCCCCCTCCCCCTGCTGCGGGAGATCAACATCGGCGTCTGGGAACAGAAGTCCTGGGGTGAGATCGAGCGGATGGACCGGCAGATGTACATCGACTTCAACAAGCGCCCCGATCTGTGGCGCGCTGCGGGGGCGGAGACGTTCACCCAGGTGCGGGACCGGATGCTCTCGGGGGTGCGGCAGATCGCGGCAGAAAATCCCGGCGGGACGGTGGCCGCCACCAGCCACGGCGCCGCCCTGCGGACCCTGCTGGGCACCCTGGAGGGCATGAGCCTGGAGGAGATCGGCCGGACCGGCCACGGGGACAACACCGCTGTCAGCCTTCTTAAGGTGGAGGGCGGCGATATCCGGGTCGTCTTCCGGGATGACGCCTCCCATGTGCCGCCGGAGTTCTCCACCTTCCGCCGCCAGAGCTGGCACAAGAGCGACGCCGCCACGGAACCGGGACTCTGGTTCCGTACGGTCCGGAAAGAGAGCGGAGCGCGGGAGGTAGAAGGTCTGCTGGGCGAGGAGACAGCCGGCCGGACAGCCTTCCGCCCGGAAGGGGACGCCCTGCGCATCACGGAATATGAGATCGTCCCCGGCCTCCGGGGCCAGCACTACGGCGTGCAGCTCCTCGGCCAGGCGGTGCAGCACGCCAGAAGCCTGGGCCTGGATACAGTGCGCCTCACCTGTCCCGAGGCACTGGCCCCCTATTTTTCCAAATACGGCTTTTCCGCCGTCGGATACAATGACGGGCAGCGGGACATGGCCCTGGATATCCGCCTGGTGATCCGGGAGATCCCCTGATGGGCGCAGGGCCCCTGACTGGGATCGCTTTATTTACATGTTTGGGACATCCGCCTTTATTTTGTCGGCATAGGGAGGTATCGCGCGATGAAAGACATGCTGGCCCGCCTGCTGGCGCTGCTGCTGTCCCTGTGCCTGCTCTCCGCCTGCGGCGCCGTCTCCCGGGAGGATACCCCCGGTCAGGACGCCGATCCACCCGGCCAGACGGAAGCCCCCCTGCCTCCGGCGGAAGAGCTCCCGCCGAAACAGCCGGAGGCACTGCCGGAACCCCCGGAGCAAACCATGGAGGAGCGGCAGAGGGAGTTCCTGTCCTTTCTGGCGGAGGTCAACGCCCAGCGCCGGGCCATCTGCGACGATCCGGAGCCTCTCCGGCTGGAGGAGGCGTGGACGCCGGACCTGTCGGAGCTGGAGGGCATGTTCACCGAGGAGCAGATGGACGCCCTCCTGACCAGTCCGGGCGGGGCGGAGAGCTTCTCCGCTACCACTCACATTTTTGCCGACTTTGCAGCGGAGGATGTGGAAACAGCCTTCTCCCTGCTCAAGCACAGCTACGGGGCCTACGACTACTTCGGCGGCGACGGGGTGTTCCTGCCCATCAAGGAGGCGGTTCTGGAGGCCCTGCCCAGGGAGGGGCTGGTTTCCACCAGAGATCTGGAGGCCCTGCTGGCGGAACACCTGGCCCCGGTGCTGGTGGACGGGCACTTCACCATCGGCTCCACCCCCATGCGCAGCAGCCATATACGGTATATGTACTACGTGGACGATCTGTACTTTGACGAGGCCGGGGGAATCGATCCCGCCCTGGTGAAGCCCACGGTCGACGGTGACGGCCGCCTGCGGCTGTGCCTGGCCGTCCTGGCCATCCCGGAGGAGGCCGAAGCCCTCCCGGACACGCTCACCGTCCAGGGCGTGGAGCTGTCCCTGTCCTGGCGGCAGGATGCCCACTCCGCCCACAGCAGCCCGGATATTTTCACCGAGTCCACCCTGCCCGACGGCACTCCCCTGCTGACCTCCACCGCTATGTACGCCTCCACGAAAGCCCAGCAGGTCCAGCTGGACCGTTTGGCGGCGTGCGGGGCGGAGTACGCCGGCGCGCCGGTCCTGGTGCTGGACGTGCGCAACAACGGCGGCGGCAGCGACGAGTACATCAACAGCTGGTTTACCGGCTACGCCGGCCAGTCCCCTGACAGGCGGCTTGCCTATGCGCAGAAGCGAAGCCCGCTCAACCGGTATCTCTATAATACCCGGTGGAGCTACGGCCTGCCCGACGTCACCACATGGTACAGGTACTCTTCCCCCGGCCAGTTTGTGGAACACGACGGACTCACCCTGGTGCTGCAGAATAAGGGGACCGCCTCCTCCGGGGAGACAGTGGCAGAAAACCTGCGCACCCTGGAAAACACTATCTTTATCGGAAGCAACACTCTGGGCTGCGCCCTGGTGCCCAATAACGGCTACTTCTATCTCCCCCACTCCGGCCTGTCGCTCTATTTCGGCACCTGCCTGCTGCTGACGGACGACGGGGAAAACCGGGACGGCGCGGGGTTTTCCCCCGACCTGTGGGTCCCCTCCGACCGGGCCGGGGACGCGGCGGAGAGGATGATCGAATACTACGGCCTGGCGGCCATCCTGAGCGGGGATTGACCATGTGGGACTGCGCGCCCCGCCCTTTTGTGGGCCTGGCCGGCCCAGCCCCTGTTTTCCCGGGGCTACGCGCCCCGGACCCGCGGGTACTTTTCAAACGATTGAAAAGTACCCAAAAGATCGCTTAAACCTACGGTTTAAGGATCCCTTTGTTTCATCGGACTGGGTGGTATCCTGTTAGCATCCAGCCGCTGAATTTCAAATCCTTCGGGCATCTGATCTCTGCCGGGCTGTTATTCCTACTTCGGCTGTCGCCCTGTTAATGGGAGAGATGCATCTTTTTCTCTTGGAAGAACTGCGGAGGAAGAAAAGGGCCAGGTCGGATATCGCACCACATTTCATATGGATCAAACGACGAAAACCCAAACCCAAGGAGCGGTAGGCCTGGAGGGCACGGCGGAGGGGTAGGCGCTTCTGACCAGCGGCGCCGCAGGATGTACTATCAGGAGATAAAACCAGTCCTTGCCGTCGCGCCCCTAAACAAAATATTAATGAAGCGCTCCAGCCGCAGGCTGGCGCACTTTTGGTTACTTTTCCTGCGAGGGAAAAGTGACCCAGGCGCGGGCCGGGGAGGCCCACGAAAGCCGCCCCGCCCCGTCAAGTTCAAAAAAATCCCCTGCCGCCGGAAGCGGCAAAAGGAGCGTCAACATGGATACACTGGACTTTCTCCCTGTCAGCCGGGAGGATATGGAAAGCCGGGATTGGTGGTACTACGACTTTCTGGTCGTCACCGCCGACGCCTATATCGACCACCCCAGCTTCGGCACCGCCATCATCGCCCGGGTACTGGAGGCGGAGGGCTACCGGGTGGCGGTGCTGGCCCAGCCGGACTGGCACAGCGCCGACGCCTTCCGGGCCATGGGCAAGCCCCGCTACGGCGTTTTCATCGGCGGGGGCAATATCGACTCCATGGTAGCTCACTACACCGCCGCCAGGAAGCGCCGCTCCAGCGACGCCTACAGCCCCGGCAACAAGATGGGCCTGCGGCCCGACCGGCCCACCATCGTCTACGCCAACCGGGCCAGGGAGGCCTTCCCCGGCACGCCCATCATCATCGGCGGTCTGGAAGCCAGCCTGCGCCGCTTCGCCCACTACGACTACTGGGACGATAAGGTCCGCCGCTCCATCCTCTTTGACGCCCAGGCAGATCTGCTGGTCTATGGCATGGGGGAGCGGGCCACAAGGGAGATCGCCCGGCGGCTGAGCAAGGGGGAGCCGGTCCGCAGTCTGACAGACATTCGGGGCACCGCCTTTGCCGGGAGGGCCGGGGACTGCGTCTTTGAGGCGGTCACTGTCCCCTCCTTTGAGTCCGTTGTGGCGGACAAGCGGGACTACGCCCTGGCCACCAAAATCGAGAACGAGGAGCACGACCCCATCCGGGGCAAGGCTATTTTGCAGCTCCACGGCGACCAGGTGCTGGTGGTCAATCCCCCCCAGATGCCCCTGAGCCGGGAGGAGCTGGATTTCGTGGCGGAGCTGCCCTACGCCCGGGAGGTCCACCCCATGTACGACGAGATGGGAGGCGTGGCCGCCATTGAGGAGGTGCGCTTCTCCGTCACCCACAACCGGGGCTGCTTCGGCGGGTGCAACTTCTGCTCCCTGGCCTTCCACCAGGGGCGGATGATCACCTCCCGCAGCCACGAGAGCGTCGTCCGGGAGGTGGAGGGCTTTGTCCGGGACCCCAAGTTCAAGGGCTATGTCCACGATATCGGCGGCCCCTCGGCCAACTTCCGCCACCCCAGCTGCAAGCAGCAGCTGAAAAACGGCATGTGCAAAAACCGCTCCTGTCTGGCCCCCACCCCCTGCAAAAACATCGACCCGGACCACAGCGACTATCTGGCCCTGCTGCGGAAGGTGCGGGCTATCCCCGGGGTGAAAAAGGTGTTCATCCGCAGCGGCATCCGGTATGACTATATGCTCTGCGAGCACAACAGCGAGTTTTTCTCCGACCTGGTGAAATACCACATCTCCGGCCAGCTGAAAGTGGCCCCGGAGCACTGCTCCAGCCAGGTGCTGGACTACATGGGTAAACCCCACTTTGATGTATACGAAAAATTCAAGGCCAGGTATGAGCGGCTCAACCAGCGCTACGGCCTGGAGCAGTACCTGGTGCCCTACCTCATGAGCAGCCACCCCGGCTGCACCTTGAACGACGCCGTGGACCTGGCGGTATTTCTCAACAAAACGGGCCGCCAGCCGGAGCAGGTCCAGGACTTTTATCCCACCCCCGGCACCCTGTCCACCTGTATGTGGTACACAGGCCTCGATCCCCGGACCATGGAACCGGTATATGTTGCCAAAAGCCCCCACGACAAGGCCCTCCAGCGGGCACTTCTCCAGTGGAAGCGGCCGGAGATGCGGCGGCTGGTGGTGGAGGCGCTGCACCGGGCGGGTCGGGAGGACCTGATCGGCTACGGCAAGGACTGTCTCATCCGTCCCCTCCACAGCGGCGGGGAAAAAGGGGGAAACTCTGTCAAGGCTGCTTCCAAGCCGGGGAAGTCCGGGCAGAAGACGGCGCAGGGCAAAACAGGCGGCCGCCAGGGCGGCTCCCGCGCCCCGGAGTCCGGACGGGCGGGGAAACCCCGCCGGCCTGGCGATCACGCCCGCGAAAAGCAGCGGCAAATCCCAAAAGGACCGCGGGGCGGCGGGCGGCGCTGAATAGGGACGCGGCCCCGTATGCGCTCTTTTGGCAGTGGGCGGAACCGGCGTCTGGGAAAATTTCGATATGATCTCATGAAAGGCGGAGATTTGGAATGAATCAGCGGGAACGGATGGAGAAGGGGCTGCCCTATAAGGCCTGGCTGGACGGCCTGGAAGAGGAGCGGGCGGCTTGCAAAAAGGCGCTTTACCAGTTCAACATGCTGCCTCCCGATGAGCACGGGCGAGGGGTCTTGCTTCTGAAGATGCTGCTGGGGAAAACTGGGGAGAGTATCCACATCAACGCCCCCTTCCACTGTGACTATGGGTGGAACATCGAAGTGGGAGAAAATTTTTACGCCAACTACAATCTGACCATCCTGGACGTGGGGAAGGTGACGATCGGCGACAACGTGCTTCTCGCCCCCAACGTCTCCCTCTATACCGCCGGGCACCCGATCCACCCCGACAGCCGAAATTCCGGCTATGAGTACGGCATCCCCATCACCATCGGAGACAACGTATGGATCGGCGGCAATGTGGTCGTCCTGCCCGGCGTCACCATTGGAAGCAATTCGGTTATCGGCGCGGGAAGCGTGGTGTCCAGGGATGTCCCGGAGTGGGTCGTCGCCGCTGGGAACCCCTGCCGGGTCATCCGGGCAATTACAGAGGAGGACCGGGCATACTACTATAAAACGCTGCGCTTCGATGTGGATGATTTTTAAAGGCATGTTCCGGCGGGAAACTCCGCCGGGGAAAGGAGGCTGTACATGCGGATATCCTGTATTCAGATGGACATGCGCCTGGGGGAAGCGGACTACAACTTCGCCCACGCCGAGGCGTTGATCCGGGACGCTGTAAAGCGGAAGCAGCCCGATGTGGCGGTGTTGCCGGAAACCTGGAACACCGGGTTCTTTCCGGAGGACCTGGCCGCCTGCGCCGACCGCGGCGGGCAGCGGACAAAGGAGGTTTTCTCCGCTCTGGCCCGGGAGCTGCATGTCAATATCGTCTGCGGCAGCGTGGCCAACCAAAAAAAGGACGGCCGTTTTTATAACACCGCCTATGTCTTTGACCGGTCCGGGGAGGTGGCCGCCGAGTACGACAAAACCCATCTCTTCACCCCCTCCGGGGAGCACCTGCACTTCCGGCCCGGCGATCACACCTGCCGCTTCACCCTGGACGGCCAGTCCTGCGGCCTCATCATCTGCTATGATATCCGCTTTCCCGAGCTGACCCGGTCCATGGCGCTGGAGGGGGTGGATCTCCTTTTCGTGGTGGCCCAGTGGCCCGATAAGCGTTCCATGCATCTGGACACCCTGGCCCGGGCAAGGGCCATTGAGAACCAGATGTTCCTGGCTCTGTGCAACAGTGTGGGCGCGGCCGGTCAGACCCGCTGCGGCGGGCACAGCGCCGTCATCGATCCCTGGGGCGAGTATTCAGCAAAGGCCGGGGAGGGCGAGGAGACGATCACCGCCGAGGTGGACTTCTCTGTTGTCGACGGCATCCGCTCGTCCATCAATGTGTTCCAGGACCGGCGGCCAGAGCTGTATCGGCTCTAGTTCCCGGTGGGGCCCGGCGCTTCCCGGGGCTTTCAGCGCCGAACCCTGGGTCACTTTTTTCGCCCCTGCAGGGCGGGGCGTTCGTTTGCGGGCCTCACCGGCCCGGACCCGGTTTTTTTGCGGGGCTACCCGCCCGGCCCAGGCCGCTTTCTCTTGGCCCTGCGGGCCAATTCACCTTGCCGGACCCCGGGGTACTTTTCAATCGATTGAAAAGTACCCAAAAGATCGCCAGCCTGCGGCTGGAGCGCTTTGTAATGTTTTGATGAGGACGCAACGGCAAGGCTTGGTTTTCTCTCTCGATAGTGCATCCTGCGGTGCCGGCAGTCAGAAGTGCCTACCCCTCCGCCGTGCCCTTTGGGCCTACCACTCCTCTGGTTTGGAAGCATTACGCTTGATCCATATGAAATGTGGTGCGATATGCGCCCTGGCCCTTCTCTTCCACCGCAGTTCTTCCAAGAGAAAAAGATGCATCTCTCCCATTAACAGGGCGTCAGCCGAAGTTGGTTTAGCGTCTTCTATAGATTAGATCCCCGTAGGATTTGAAATTCAGTGGCTGGATGCTATCAAGCCACCACCCAGTCCGATCAGGCAAAGGATTCCAAAACCATTGGTTTTGGCGCATTTTTGGGTACTTTTTGTGCGCACAAAAAGTACCCCGCCCGTGGGTGCGGGAACCCACAAAAGAATCGAAAAGAAAAAATCCCCCTCGCGCCGGGACGGCGCGAAGCCTCCCGCCGCTGGGAAGCGGCAAAAAGATCCCTCCGCGGCGGCAGCCGCGAAAAAACAAAAATTTGAAATTCCAAGAAAGGCGGCAATTCTTATGTCCTATACATTTCCTGTAACACGCACCACCCACCCCAAGGAGAAGCCCGACCAGAGCAATCTGGGCTTCGGCAAGTATTTTACCGACCACATGTTCATCATGGACTACGACGAGGGCCAGGGCTGGCACGACGGCAGGATCGTCCCCTATGGCCCCATCAGCCTGGACCCTGCCAGCTGCGTGCTCCACTATGCCCAGATGATGTTCGAGGGCATGAAGGCCTATCTCACCCCCGAGGGGAAGATCAATCTCTTCCGCCCGGACATGAACGCCAAGCGCCTCAACCGTACCAACGAGCGCATGTGCATCCCCCCTATGGATGAGGAGCTGTTCATCGAAGCGGTAAAGGCCATTGTCCGGGTGGACGCCGACTGGATCCCCTCCCAGCCCGGTACCGCCCTGTATATCCGCCCCTACATTATCTCCGACGAGGTCAGCTTCTCCGTGGAACCCGCCGAACACTACCACTTCATCATTATCCTCTGCGCCGTGGGCGCCTACTACGACATCAACCGGGGCGGCCTTACCGGCAGCCATATCTATGTGGAGGACGAGTATATCCGCGCCGCCGTGGGCGGCACCGGCTTCGCCAAGGTGGGCGGCAACTACGCCGGCGGCATGCGCGCCACCAAGAAGGCTCTGGAAAACGGCTGCAAGGAGGTGCTGTGGCTGGACGCCAGGGAGCACAAGTATGTGGAGGAGGTGGGCACCTCCAACGCCTTCTTCATGATCGACGGCGAGATCATCACCGCCCCTCTGGGCGGCTCCATCCTGCCCGGCGTCACCCGGGACAGCACCATCACCCTGCTGCGTAAGTGGGGCTGCAATGTCAGCGAACGCCGTCTGTCCATCGACGACATCGAGGCCGCCAGCAGGGACGGCTCCCTCCAGGAAGCCTGGGCCACCGGCACCGCCTGCGTCATCTCCCCCATCGGCTACCTGCGCTACAAGGGCCGCGACATCGTCATCAACGGCGGCAATGTGGGGCCTGTGTCCCAGAAGCTGTACGACACCATCTATGGCATGCAGACCGGCGTGAAGAGCGATGACATGGGCTGGATCGTTCAGATCTGACCAATTGTCGCGCAGTGCACCAGGCGGAGATTTCGCCTGGTGCATTTTTATTCATAAATTCCAGAATTTTCTATAATTTTGCAAAAAAGCATTTACAACCACCCACAGATGGTGTATGATAGCAGGCGAACAGAGTAGGGCCCTCCGCGTCAAGTGCTGCCAAAATGGGGAGTTGTCTGGCAGACGAAGGATCATATTCCGCGATGGAAGGCCCGCACCCGCTGTTGCATATGGGCGGAATCAACCTCCTTTATGTAGCAACGCTGCTCAGTTGGGCGTCTGGTACATCAAGTCTGCACCGTCCCAGCCGGCATGTGTGTCAACACTCATTTACTCCCCCGCGGCGTTGCCGCGCGGGGAGTTTTTGTTTGAACGGCGCATATCCGGCTGGCAGCGAGGCAGGCGAAGCATGTCCCCGCCCGCAATAAAAAGGAGGTATCGTAATGATGAAACAATCCAAGTCTACCGCTCTGTACCGCACTCCGTTTTCCAGGGCCTACTGGCGGGACGCCGCTGCCGAGCTCAAGGACGTTCGGATGCTGGTGTTCGCCGCGCTGATGGTGGCGCTGCGGGTGGCCATCAAGAGCCTGGCCATCCCTGTGATCCCCCCCACGCTGTACATCAACCTGGGCTTCTTTGTCAACGCCCTGGGAGCCATGATCTTCGGGCCTGTGGTGGCTATCCTCGGCGCCGCTGTATCCGACACGCTGGGCGCTCTCCTCTTTCCCCAGGGGGGCGGCGCATACTTCTTCCCCTTCATCTTTGTGGAGATCGCCGGGTCGCTGATCTTTGCCCTGTTCCTGTACCGCACCCGCGTCACCGCCACCAGGGTGATCCTCTCCCGGTTCTGCGTCAACTTTTTCGTCAATATTATCCTCAACGCCCCCATCATGTGGCTGTACTACAAGATGGTCCTGGGCAAGTCCTACGTCCTCTTCCAGCTGCCCCAGATCATCAAGAACCTGGCGCTGTTCCCCCTGGAGTCCGTTCTGCTGATCCTGTTTTTGACGGTGATGACGCCCCTGGCCTACCGGATGGGGATGGTCCACGACAGGGGGGATGGGCTGCGACTCCGGAAGCGGCAGGTCGCCCTGCTGGCCGCCCTTGTGGTCATCGGCGCGGGCTGTGTGGCCGGCTATTTTGTCTATGACTACAACACCAGCAACCACGCCGCCCGGCTCAGCGACGACCAGATCGCGGAGATCAACACCTCGCTCACCGACGACGCGGAGGCCCAGGGCCTGCTTTCGGATGGTCAGATCGTGGTCCTGGAAAAGGTGTACAAACATCTGAAGGGCGACACCTCCGTGACATTCAACGTCTATCAGACCTCCGATTCCACGGACCTTGCCGCCGCGGAGGTATACCGCGTCACCCACGCCAATAAGGATGAGAGCCTCACCCTGGTGGCATCGGGATCCGCTGTGCTGGTCTTGGACGACGCCGAATCTGTCAGGGATCTTGCGGTGGTCCCGGCAGCGGGCTGACCCGAAACGATCTGCTTAAAAGGGCAGGGAGCGAATTGCTCCCTGCCCTTTTTGATTTCTTCAAGGTTTTCTGTATCCGATTGATTTTTGTCTATTCCAACTCAAAGGCGCCGGTGTAGAGCTGGTAGTACTGGCCCCGCTCCTCCAGCAGCTTCTCGTGGGGCCCCCGCTCAATGATGCGGCCGTGGTCCAGCACGATGATAACATCCGCATTTTTTACCGTAGAGAGGCGGTGGGCGATGACAAAGACCGTCCTGCCTTTCATCAGCGCGTCCATGCCCCGCTGGACGATGGCCTCCGTCCGGGTGTCGATAGAGGAGGTGGCCTCGTCCAGGATCATCACCGGCGGATCCGCCACGGCGGCCCGGGCGATGGACAGCAGCTGCCGCTGCCCCTGGGACAGGTTGGCGCCGTTGCCTGAGAGGACTGTCTGATACCCCTGGGGCAGCCGGGTAATAAAGTCGTCCGCGCCGGAGAGCTTCGCCGCCGCGATACAGTCCTCGTCCGTAGCGTCCAGCTTTCCGTAGCGAATGTTCTCCATGACGGTACCGGTAAACAGGTTGGTGTCCTGCAGCACCATGCCCAGGGCATGGCGCAGATCCCCCTTCCTGATCTTGTTGATGTTGATGCCGTCATAGCGGATCTTTCCATCGGCGATGTCATAAAAGCGGTTGAGCAGGTTGGTGATGGTTGTCTTTCCCGCGCCGGTAGCGCCCACAAAGGCCACCTTCTGCCCCGGCTCGGCATACAGGGAGACGTCGTGCAGCACGGTCTTGTTCTCCTCGTAGCCGAAGTCCACCTCCGACAGCCGCACATCGCCGGTCAGCCTGGTATAAGTGACGGTGCCGTCCGCCTGGTGGGGATGCTTCCAGGCCCACAGCTCGGTGCGGTCCGGGCACTCGGTCAATACGCCGTTTTCCTCCCTGACATTGACCAGGGTGACATAGCCCTCATCCGCCTCGGGCTCCTCATCGAGGAGGTCAAAGATGCGCTCCGCCCCCGCCAGGCCCATGACCACCGCGTTGATCTGGTGGGAGACCTGGCTGATATTGCCGGCGAACTGCTTGGTCATATTCAGGAAGGGCACCACGATACTGACGCTGATAGCCAGGCCGGAGACGCTGACGTTGGGCGCCCCGGACACCAGCAGGCAGCCGCCGACAATGGCCACCACCACATAGAGCACATTGCCGATGTTGTTGAGGATGGGCCCCAGGGTATTGGCATACTTGTTGGCCCGCTCCGCCTCCCGGAAGAGCTCGTCGTTGATCCGGTCAAAGTCCGCCTTGCTCTCCTCCTCGTGGCAGAAGACCTTGACCACCTTCTGGCCGTTCATCATCTCCTCCACGAAGCCCTCCTCACGTCCCAGGGCATTCTGCTGCCGGACGAAGTAGCTGGCCGAGCTGCCGCCCACCTTTTTCGTCACCCGCAGCATCAGAAGGACGCCCAACAGCACCACCAGCGTCAGCCACAGGCAGTAGTAGACCATGATACAGAAGATGGTGAGCACCACGACGGCAGACGCCAGAAGCTGGGGAAAGCTCTGGGAGATCATCTGCCGCAGGGTGTCGATGTCGTTGGTATAGTGGCTCATGATATCGCCGTGGTTGTGGGTATCAAAGTAGCGGATGGGAAGCTTCTGCATCCGGTCGAACATCTCTTCCCGCAGCTTCTTCAGGGTCCCCTGGGTCATGATGGCCGTCAGCTGGTGGAACACCAGCCCCGCTGCCAGGGAGATGGCGTAAAAGACCGCCAAAAGCCCCACCAGGGACAGGATCCTGCCCCCCACCGCGCTCCAGTCTCCGCCCTGCCAGCTGCTCTCCAGCTCCGCGATGATATTCTGCATAAAGACCGACGGGATGGAACTGACCACCGCGTTGCAGAGGATACACACGATGGTAAAGGGCAGCATCACCGGATAGAAGCCCAGCATGGTCTTCATCAGCCGCCGCACGATCCCGCCTTTGCTTGTCCGCTCCTTCACTGCGCATCACCCGCCTTGTTCTGAGATAGATAGATCTCCCGGTAGATCTCGTCCCCCTCCAGCAGCTGCCGGTGGGTCCCCACAGCGTGGACCGCCCCGCCGTCCATGACGATGATCCGGTCCGCGTCCTCCACCGACGCGGTGCGCTGGGCAATAATGATCTTGGTGGTCTCGGGGATGTACTCCCGCATCGCCTTGCGGATCAGAGCGTCCGTCCGGGTGTCCACGGCGCTGGTAGAGTCGTCCAGGATGAGGATCTTGGGCTTTTTCAGCAGGGCCCTGGCAATGCACAGGCGCTGTTTCTGCCCGCCGGACACATTGGCGCCGCCCTGCTCAATATGGGTGTCGTAGCCGTCTGGGAACTGGGAGATAAATTCATCCGCGTGGGCCAGCTTGCAGGCATGGACCATCTCCTCGTCGGTGGCGTCCTTGTTGCCCCAGCGGAGGTTCTCCTTGATGCTGCCGGAAAAGAGGACGTTCTTCTGCAGCACCACGGCGACCTGGTTGCGCAGCGTCTCGATATCGTAGCCGCGCACATCCACGCCGCCTACCCGTACCGTGCCCTCCGTTACGTCGTACAGCCGGGGGATCAGCTGGACCAGGGTGGATTTCGACGAGCCGGTGCCGCCAATGATGCCGATGGTCTCTCCAGAGCGGATGTGCAGGTCGATGTCGGACAGGGCCATCCGCTCCGCTTTTTCAGAATATTTAAAGCTGACATGGTCAAAATCAATGGACCCGTCCGCTACCTGGAAGACAGGCTTCTCCGGGTTGGAGAGCGTGCTCTTCTCCTCCAGCACCTCGGCGATGCGCTTGCCGGACTCCCCCGCCATGGTGATCATAACAAACACCATAGACAGCATCATCAGGGCGTTGAGCATCATAAAGCTGTAGGTCAGCAGGGCCGACAGCTGTCCCACATCCAGCTCCAGCGCCCTGGTGGTGACGATCGTGTAGGAGCCGAAGGACAGCGTGAAGACCATCACCGTGTAGAGGCAGAACTGCATCAGCGGGGCATTGAGGGCCAAAATCCGCTCAGCCCGGGTAAAGTCCGCGCAGACGTCCTCCGCCGCCCGGCCGAACTTCTCCGACTCATAGTCCTCCCGGACGAAGGACTTCACCACCCGCATAGCCTTCACATTCTCCTGGATGGAGGCGTTGAGCGCGTCGTACTTTTTAAAAACCCGGCGGAACAGGGGCATGGTCTTGGCGATGATCGCGCTCAGGCCCACCGCCAGGATCGGCACCACGAACAGGAAGATCCAGGCCATCTTCCCGCCCATGACAAAGGCCATGACAAAGGCGAACACCAGCATCAGCGGCGCGCGGATGGCCGTTCGGATCAGCATCATGTAGGCGTTCTGTACGTTGGTCACATCCGTCGTCATGCGGGTCACAAGGGATGACGCCAAAAAACCGTCGATATTCTCAAAGGAGTAGGTCTGAATGGCGTAGAACATATCCTTGCGGAGATTCCGGGCAAGGCCGCAGGACGCGGTGGCGCAGGTGGAACCGGCTAAAGCGCCGAACGTCAGCGAGAGCCCCGCCATGACCACCAGGATACCTCCATACCGCAGGATCACCCCCATTTCACAGCCCGCCTTGATCTGGTTGACAAGCTGTGCAATGATGAAGGGGATCGTACACTCCATCACGACCTCCATGGACACCAGCAGCGGCGTCAAAATGGAGGCTTTTTTGTATTCCCGTATGCTCTTTGACAGCACTTTGATCATAGGTTTCCTCCTCTTCTCCATAAAAACAAGCAGCGCCTGTCACAGCGGGAGTTATGTGACAAACACTACTCACTCTTTTTCATTTGGTTTTCCAGCCCAAGCCAATGGCGATCGGCCCTGTATGGGCGGCAGGCCAAAATGGCAGGTAATATTATACTATGTTTTTCATCAAAAATCAAGGCTGTACTGCGCAGCTTGTGAAAGAAAGAAGCGATCACCTGTTTTGGACCGGCATGCCCAAAACAGGTGATCTTTCCCTCGCTATTCTTCTACTGGTTGGGAGATCGACTCCAGCGCCTCCCCCACCCAGCGAATCCGCTCATAGCTGACATCCGGCTTCAGCGAACAGTCCGCGCTGAGGACATAGCCGGTGCGGCCGCCCTCGGCCACATAGGCCAGCGCCTGGGCCTGGACCTCCTCCTTGCCGCCCTCGTACAGGACGGAGCCGGGCTTGTTGTCAAAGCCGCCCATAATCGCGCGGACATTGGGATATGCTCTCCGTCCCTCGCCCAGGGGTATCTCATCCGTGTGGATATCCCAGTGGGCCACCGCCGCCTCATAGTCGTACCAGGCGGAGGTGTTGTTCCTGATCCCATTGTAGCCGCAGAAGTGGGCGATGTTGTAATGGCTGACCTTGTTGATGGCGGAGAGCAGCTTCCGGTCCTGGGGGCCCTGCCACGCGGCGTACTGCTCCGCCGTAAACTGGGTGTGCCCGTTGGTATTGAAACAGGGCAGCAGCCCAAAGAGGCCCCCCTCGGTGATCAGGTGCGCGCTCATCTCCGCCAGGAAGGTGCCGATGTTCTCCATGGCCCCCAGGATATAGGGCCGGGTCTCCGGGTCCTTGATATGGGCAAAGCACATCTCACGGTCCCAGGACATGCGCATCAACGTAAAGGCGGAGAACACCACGTAATAGATGGGGCACTCATCCCCAATGGCGTCCACAACACCCTTGATCCGGTCCAGCTGCCCCGTGACAAAGGGGTGGTTCATATCGGGGATCTTCACATGCTTCCAGTCCGCCGCCGTTGTGACCGGCACGCCGAAGGTAATGTCATTGTAGCCGTCGGACATCATCTTGACCATGTCGATGCCCGTTTGGCGGTATGTCCTGATGTGAGCAGCAGGCGACGCGTCCTGGTAGTGGTGCCAGAATGTCATGGGCGGACGGTCGATAGCCTGGCTGTCAAGGCAGCGCCGCCATCTCTCGATCTTATTCATGCTCTTTGCTTCACCGACAGCCTGGGGGGAGGCCCCTCCCGGGGCTGTCGCCCTTTCCTTTGATTACTTCCTGTTTTTCTCCAGAATGTCGTCGATCCGCCACCTTGTAGCCATAATCGACGCCTGCTTGTCCAGAACGCCGTCGCGCTCATTGAACTGGTAGTAGACCGTCAGGATGGAGCCGTCCTCCAGCTCCACGGAGGTGGGGAAGCCCAGGTCCGGATCCTTGGTGTCGTCCCGTAAAATAATCTCCGTGATCCAGGTCTTGCCCTCGTCCAGGCTCACCATGGCGCTCTCGCCGTAGGGGGCCTCTCTGCGGCCGTACACGGAGATCAGCGCGCCGGAGGAGTGCCGCAGCAGGTGGGGCGGGCTGCCCTTGACCCACAGGGGCTCCGGCACGGACCAGGTCTTGCCGTTGTCGTCGGACACGGTCTGGAATACGGACAGACGGCCGTAGAGCTCCGGATTGGCCGCGTTCTGATAGCGCAAATGGCAGATGATCCGGCCATTGGGCAGCTGGACGCCGCAGGGATCCACAAAGTTGGCGTAGGTAGTCCCCTCCACAATGGGGATATCGGAGACATACTCCCAAGTCTTGCCGTCGTCTGTGCTCCGGTACGCGCTGTTCACGCCGCCGGTCTCCTTGCCGTCCATGTCCTTGCCAAGGTACAGCACAGATCCGTCGTTGAGCATCATGGGGCCGTGGAAGGAGGCGATCTTGCAGCGGGTGGGCTCCTCCCAGGTCATGCCGTTGTCATAGCTCATGCAGACCCAGGAACCGTATTCCCTCGCTTCGATCTCCTTGGTCACAGAGCGGAGCTGGGCCGCCGCCAGCAGGAAGTCCTCGTTGTTACAGGTGTTGTTCAGGATCTGATAGAAGGGGCGCTTGAAATACAGGTCCGTGTTCCAGTTGAACCAGGCGGCCATCAGCTTGCCGCCGCCCATGTTCAGCACACTGCAGTCCCGGTCGTCCAGGTGGGAGTCCCGCAGCACCTGAGGCAGCCCCCACTTGGAGCCGTCCGGCGTGCCGTATACCAGCACCGCCTTGCCGAAGGGGCACATATGCTGCAGCCGCAGGCCGGAACAGCTCATCAGCAGCCGGCCGTCGTCCAGCTTGGTGACATTGGGGAAGCCGAAGAAACCGAACTTGTCATCCGGGCGGCTGATCACCGTGGAGTGTTGGGCATGAATATCATACGTCATATCGTTTGATTCCTCTTTATTCTATGTTTGGGGTGAAATTGGGTCAGATCCTGGCGACGCCGGACTCTCTGGCTGCCTGGGCCACAGCTTTCGCCACGGCGGGGCCCACCCGCTTGTCAAAGGCTTTGGGGATAATGTACTCCGCGCTCAGCTCCTCCGGAGAGATCAGGCCGGCAAGAGCCTCGGCCGCCGCCATCTTCATCTCCTCGTTGATATCACTGGCCCGCACGTCGAAGGTCCCCCGGAAAATCCCGGGAAATGCCAGCACGTTGTTGATCTGGTTGGGGAAGTCGCTGCGCCCCGTGGCGATCACCGCCGCACCGCCGGCCTTCGCGTCCTCCGGGAAGATCTCCGGCGTCGGGTTGGCGCAGGCGAAGAGAATGGCGTCCTGATTCATGGTCTTTACCATCTCTGTCGTCACGGTGCCCGGCGCGCTTACGCCGATAAACACATCTGCGCCCACCAGCATGTCCGCCAGGCTGCCCGCCTTCCTCTCCAGGTTCGTCACCTGGGCCATCTCCTCTTTGATCCAGTTCAGGCCCTCACGCCCTGCGTAAATGGCCCCCTTCCGGTCGCACATGGTCACGTCCCGGAACCCGGCGCTGAGCAGCAGCTTTACAATGGAGACAGCGGCAGCCCCAGCCCCGGAGGTCACAATCTTCACACTCTCCTTCTTCTTCCCCACCACCTTCAGCGCGTTGGTCAGGCCCGCCAGGGTAATCACCGCTGTTCCGTGCTGGTCGTCGTGGAAGATGGGGATGTCGCACTTCTCCTTCAGCTTCCGCTCGATCTCGAAGCAGCGGGGCGCCGCGATGTCCTCCAGGTTGATGCCCCCAAAGCTGCCCGAGATGTTGTACACCGTCTGGACAAACTCGTCCACATCCTGGGTCTTTACGCACAGAGGGAAGGCGTCTACATTGCCGAAGGCCTTGAACAGCACGCACTTGCCCTCCATCACCGGCATCCCCGCCTCGGGTCCGATGTCCCCCAGGCCCAGCACCGCGCTGCCGTCGGTGATGACCGCGCACAGGTTGTGCCGCCTGGTCAGCTCATAGCTCTTGTCAATATCCTTCTGGATCTCCAGGCAGGGGCTCGCCACGCCGGGGGTGTAGGCAAGGCTCAGGTCCTCCTTGCTCTCCACGGGCACCGTGGCGACCACTTCGATCTTTCCCTTCCACTCCCCGTGGAGCCGCAGGCTCTCCTTTGCGTAATCCATGGTCAATCCTCCTTTTTATGTCAGGCTTCCAAATAGGCGGGCAGGAACCGGCTGGCGCCGGTGTACTCGCCGATCATCTGCAGCTCCGAGTAGGTCTTGTCATTGACGCTGACGCCGTCGCGCAGCACGCGCTGGCGTGACTCGGCCTCCTTCTCGCCGTGGATGTAGATGCGGTCCTGGCCCTCCGCCTTGGCGGAGTCCCGGATCTCCTGCAGGAAGTGGGACAGGTGCTCCTCCATGGCGGCCTTGTCGCCGAACATGCCGTGATCGAGGGCAATGAAGCACTGGGCGATATTGGATCGGCCGGGCGTCTTGTAGATGTAGTTGGAGGTGGTGCCGCCGGACAGGATCGCCGTGGCGATCTCACAGAGCATGGCAAAGCCGTAGCCCTTGTAGCCGGAGGTCAGCTCGCCCGAGCCGCCCAGGGGCAGGATGCCCCCGCCGGTCTTGTTGATGATATTCTTCAGGATGCGGTCCGGCTCGTTGCTGTCATGCCCCGTCTCGTCCAAGGCCCAGCCAATGGGCAGCGGGTTGCCGCGCTTGACGTACACCTCCAGCTTTCCCCTGGGGACCACGGTGGTGGCGGCGTCAAAAACAAAGTTGGTGGGCTTGGCAGGCATGGCGAAGGCGATGGGGTTGGTGCCCAGCATGGCCTGCCGGCCGAAGGTGGGCACCATGATGGCCTCGGTGTTGGTCATGGACAGGCCGATGAGGCCCTGGTTCGCCGCCATTTTCACATAGTAGCCCGCGATGCCGTAGTGGTTGGAGTTGCGCACCGTTACCATGCCGAAGCCGCTGGTTTTAGCCTTCTGGATGGCCAGGTCCATGGCCTGGATGCCCAGAAGCTGGCCCATGGCGTCATTGCCCTCAATGAGCGCGGAAATGGGGGTTTCCTTGACAATCTCCGGCTTAGCGTCCGGTTTGGCCAGGCCCTCCGTGATCTCCTTGTGGTAGCGGATCATCCGCTGCACGCCGTGGGATTCAATGCCGGACAGATCCGCATCCAGCAGGACGTCCGTGATCTTCCGGCTCTCCTCTTCTGTGAAGTGGTAGCCCTGGAAGGCCGCGATGCAAAAGCTTTTCAGCGCTTCATAGTCGAGATGATGGTATTGCATGTCGGTATCCTCTTTTCTCTATCCTTCAGCCCTGGTCCCTTTTATACGCCCCAGTAGGCGGAGAAGCCGCCGTCGATGGGGATAATGGCGCCGTCCACAAAGGAGGCCGCGTCAGAGCAGAGCCACAGCACGGGGCCCGCAATCTCCTCGGGGGAGCCGTAGCGCCCCATAGGGGTCTTGGCCAGCACCTTCTCGCCCCGCTGGGTGGGGGAACCGTCCTCCTTCTGCATGAGGAAGCGGTTCTGGTTGGTCAGCAGGAAGCCGGGGGCAACGGCGTTGACACGGATGTTCTTGCTGTAGTTCTGGTTGAAGTGGACAGCCATCCACTGGGTGAAGTTGGCGACGGCAGCCTTGGCGCCGGAATAGGCGATGGTGTTGGTCAGAGGGATGATGGAAGCCATGGAAGCGATGTTGATCACAGTGCCCTCAGAATCGGCAATGTCCCTGCCGAAAGCCTGGGTGGTCAGGACCGCGCCCATAACATTCAGATCAAAGACCCACTTCAGCGCGTCAATGGGCATATCGAAGAAGCTCATCTCCGGGCTGGTGGACGCCTCCTTCTTGTTGCCGCCGGCGCCGTTGATGAGCACATCCACTTTGCCGAAGCGCTCCACCACCCGGTTCCTGGCATTGGTCAGGCTATCCTTGTCCAGCACGTTGGCCTGGACGGCAATGGCCTCGCCGCCCTCCCCGCGGATCGCATCGGCGACCGCTTCCGCGGGGGCCTCCGCGATGTCCAGCACCGCCACCTTGACGCCCTGACGGGCCAGCTCCTTGGCCATTACGCCGCAAATCACGCCGCCCGCGCCGGTGATCACGGCGACTTTTCCCTGCAGTCCAAAATTCATCTCAGGTCCCTCCTTGTCCGATCTGTTTTATTTCATATCCGCCATGGGGATGGAATCCATGTCGTCGTACTCCTGATTCTCGCCGGCCATTGCCCAGATCATGGTGTAGTTGGATGTGCCGCAGCCAGAGTGGATGCTCCAGGAGGGGCTGATGACAGCGTCCTCCGCCTTCATCACAATATGCCTAGTCTCGTTGGGCTGGCCCATCATGTGGAAAACCCTCTGGTCAGGAGCCAGCTCAAAGTAGGTATACACCTCCATGCGCCGCTCGTGGGTGTGGCAGGGCATGGTGTTCCACACGCTGCCGGAGGAGAGCTCGGTCAGGCCCATCATCAGCTGGCAGGTCTCCAGGACGTCAAAGTGGATGAACTGGTACACCACCCGCTCGTTGCAGGTCTCCTTGCTGCCCACCTGCCGCTTGGCCGCCTTCTCAACAGGGATGTGGGTGGTCTTGCATGCCTTGTGGGCGGGGGCGCTGACCATAAAGAACTTGGCGGGATTGGCGCTGTCGTCAGAGCGGAACAGGATCTCCTTTGTTCCCATGGTGATGTACAGGCAGTCGCGGTAGGCCATCTTGTACTCCACGCCGTCGGCGGTAATGCTCCCGGAGCCGCCGATATTGAAGATCCCCAGCTCCCTGCGCTCCAGGAAGTATTTCGTACCGAAGCACTTCCAGACGTCCATGCCCTTGTCAATGCTGACGGTCTCCTCCACCGGCATGCACCCCAGCGTCACCACCCGGTCCACATGGCTGTAGACGGAGACCACCTCATCCTTCCGGTACAGATCCTCGATCAGGAACTCCTTCCGGATCTCCTCGGTCGTATAACGCTTGAAATCGCGCTGATTCGCGCTGTAGCGAATATCCATCGTCGTGCTCCTCCCACTATTTTGTGTAATGATATTTTTACTGAAATTATCTTTAATCATATCAGAAAAAACAGACAAATACTTATTGCCACAGATGTGGCAATAAGCCAGCCGTGCATTTATTGCGCCTGGACCAGGCGGGACGTAGACAGGTCGAGCAAATCCGTTTCAATCGATACGATATCCTTTCGCAGGCATTCCTCCGCAGTGGCCAGATCCCCCTCCGCGATCGCCTCAATGATCTTGTCGTGCATATGTTCGTCGGTCCCGGAGAGGGAGTGCTGGCGGTTGGTGGGATAGCCCTGGGCATAGGCCCGGGTACAGGCGCCCATGGCGCTTCTCAGCACCGACGTCACCTGGGCGTTCCCCGCCACCATATTCAGCTGGACATGGTACTCCTCATTGTTGCGCCAGGCGGTCCACAGATCCCTGTTCTCCGCGTTGACCCGCCGCCTCTGATTCATCTCCCGGAACATTTGCAGCGTCTGCTGATCCATGTATTCGATGACCCTCGGAAGGCTGCCGACCTCCAGGAGCAGCCGCAGCTCGATCAGGTCGTGGACGTCCTTGGCGCTGATCTGGATCACCTGGTACCCACACCGGGGGATACTCCTGAGAACGTTCTCGTGGCACAGCTGCACCAGCGCCTCGCGCACCGGCGCCTTGCTCACCCCAAACCGCTCGATCATTTGCCCCTCTGTAAAAATGCTGTTGGGGCTCAGATGGCCCAGACAGATGTCCTCGATCACATTCTGGTATACTTTATCCTTTAATGTAACAGCACGTTCCATAAGTAAACTATCCCTTCAAATCCACACATAGTTCGAATTTCCGCACATTCCATACATTGAATCATTTCGCAGCCCGTGGATGATTTTATAATAATATTATAATGCATACCAGTGCGGATTGTCAATCGCTACCTCTGAATTTCAGAGCGCCTGACGCGCCCATGTTATACAGTTTTCACAAAATCTTTGCTCGCTTTTACAACCGCGCGCAGCCGTGCGAAATCGATCCCTGTGGGCAGCGTGCAGCCCGCGCCCAAAATCCAGCGCCGCCCCGCCACCTGCGCCAGCAGCCGCTTGGTTTCCGCCTCCACCTCCGCGTAACTGCCGGAGAGGAGCGGGCCGCTCTCGTTGGAAAAACCGCCCAGAATCGTCCGGTTTTCGGGCATAAACGCCAACGCCTCCTCCACTGTCGCGTTCCGGTCGATCATCTCCCAGTTGAAGACGTCAGCCGGGTAGTCCAAAAAGCGCTGCACATCCACATCCTTTTTGCAGATATGGAGCAAATTGAACCCTTTCGCGTTCCGGGCGGCGTCGAATACCAGATAGTCGAAGGGGCGAACGATCTCGTCGTACTCCTCCCTGGTAAAGAGGCTCCGCTCCGCGCCCAGTGCCGCAAAGTAGATGCCGTCGGCCCCGGCCTCCTCCACGCACCGCCTTGTCAGCTCACAGAGGGCCTCCGTGGCATACTTGAGGGCCTCCTGCATCGCCTGGGGATCCTCGTTCTTACAGGTGCGGTAAAAATCCAGATTCTCCACAAAGAACCCACTGCGGCCGGACATATGGTGGATCGACACCATAGGGCCGTGGATGGTGGCAAGGATCATCCTGTCTCCGGCGGCCTGGTCCACAAGGCGCTTTACCAGGTCGATCTGGGCGTCGATTCCTTTTTTGGTGTTCAGATTGATCCGCTCTTTCGCGAGATCCCCCGGCGCTTTGGCGGTTATATCGCTGCGCAGCAGGTTCTCGTTCATAATTTTTCCAATATCGCCTTCCGACTCGCGGAAAAATTCTAAATGGGCCGCAATGGCGGCCTCGCCGGTCTGGCACTCCTTGGGGAAGTGCATGGTAAACATGGTTGGCGTCCGATCCGGAACCTTCCCGTTTACCACGGCCATGACTCGCTCTCTCGCTGTCATATCGCTCTCCTCTTCAGGCTGTTCTCCGTTTTCTGAAGCAGGCCGCAGCTCCTCCAGGGGAGATCCGGTGGAAAACCGGCCCTCCCCGGGCCGCGGCCTGCGGTTCATTCAGGCATGAAACTGGTCCAGGCGCAGCAGCGCCCGCAGGTAGACCCGCATCAGATCCTCAAGGCTCTGAATGGACACACACTCGTCCACCTGGTGGCCGCCTCCCTTGCCGGCTCCTCCCGGCCTCGGCCGGCTGCGCACCAGATGCCCGTAGGCCACAGCCATTGGCAGCTTCCTTGCGTAAGTACCGCCGCCAATGACATAGGGCTTCAGCTCCAACCCCAGCACCTCGTTGCAGGTGTCGTTCAGCATCCTAATGAGAGGGTGATCAGCAGGATAAAAGAGGGGTTGGCTGTTCTGCATATCTTCCATACGGAATCCCGCGGCCTGAACGGCGCTTGTCACACGCTGCGCAAGCCAGTCGGGGTCCGCCGTAACAGGATAGCGGATATCCAGGGTCTGTTCCAGCACGCCGCCTTTTGTCCGGAGTTTTCCTCCCACGGCCGTCAGCTTTCCGGAGGGCTCATCCTCGCAGGCCGCCGAGAAGCCGCCGCCGAGGCAGTCCCCAAAGAGCGCGTCGTAGGCGCGCAGGAAGTCCGCTGTCTCAGCGTCCATGCAGCCGGAATCCAGCAGCGCCCGGCACAGCTTTATGATCGCGTTCTCCCCGGACTGGGGCGTGGCGGCGTGGGCGGACAAACCGGAAGCGCATACACGCGCCCCTTCCTCCGTCCGCTCAACGGGGAATCCCTCCCCAAGCGCGGCCCGCAGGCCCCCCTCGTCGCAGCCCCGCAGCACGATGGACGCCGTATCCGGCACCGCGTTCGCAGAGCTTCCGCCCTCAAAAGAGGCCACACGGGAGGGCAGGGGCATCCAAATCGTGGCCGAGAGAAGGCCCTTCTCCCCGTGGCAGACGGAAAACTGCGCGTCGGGCGTCAGGGAGAGCTCCGGCGCCGGGGCCTGGGACAGATACCAGTCAAGGTCCTGCATCCCCGTCTCCTCGCTTCCGCCCAGATAGAGCATCAGCGAGTGCTCCAGCTCCACATTCTCCCGGCGCAGAAACTCCAGCAGGCTCAGCATGGCGGCAGCGGGGCCCTTGTTATCCGTGACTCCTCTGGCAAACACATGCCCGTCCCTGACGAAGGGGGCATAGGGATCGCTCTGCCAGCCGTTTCCCGGGGCGACCACATCCAGATGGCAGAAGATGCCTATGGTACGGTCCGACCTGCCGGGCAGCGTTATCGTGGCGCAGTGGTTTGCATGGTTATACGGGGTGAGGCCCCGCCGGCGGGCGATCTCCCCGCCCTTTTCTAGAACGCGGGCGCACGCCTCGCCGTAGGGATATTCCCCATCGCTCTGGCAGGCCACGCTGGGGATACGGGCAAGCTCCATCAGATCGTCCAGAAACACCTGGCGCGTCTCCGCGATCCAGGTTTCCAGCTTTGGTATCAGCTCCTGCAGTAAGGGCTCCATCTCGTATATCCTCTCCTTCTTGGCAAATTTCCGCCTGCGGCGCGCCCAGGCTTTTACGCCTGGACTCTCAGGCAGGAAACGAAATGGTTGGGCTTGACCTCCACCAGATCAACCTCGCAGCCCTCGCACTCCTCGCAGCGGCTGTAGCAGCGGTTGTAGAAGCGGCAGCGAGCCGGCGGATTGATGGGGCTGGGGACGTCCCCCTCCAGCACGATGCGGTTGCGCTCGATGTCGATGCGGGGGGCGGGCACTGCGGAGAGCAGGGCCTTGGTGTAGGGGTGCAGAGGATTGCTGAACAGCTCCTCCGTGTCAGCCAGCTCCACGATCTTGCCCAGATACATGACCGCCACACGGTCGCTGATGTGCTTGACCACGCTCAGGTTGTGGGAGATGAACAGATAGGTCAGGCCCATCTGCTTCTGCAGATTCTGGAGCAGGTTCAGGATCTGGGCCTGAATGGACACGTCCAGGGCGGACACAGGCTCGTCCAGCACGATCAACTCCGGATTCAGAGCCAGCGCGCGGGCGATGCCCACGCGCTGACGGCGGCCGCCGTCAAGCTCATGGGGGAAGGAGTTGATGACGCGGGGCGCCAGGCCCACCGTCTCCATCAGCTCGAAGACGCGCTTCTCCATCTCCTTGGGGTCGCTGTAGATCTTGTGGATCTTCAGAGGCTCCTCGATGCTCTCATACACGCTGAACCGGCTGTCCAGGGAGGCATAGGGATCCTGGAAGACGATCTGCATCTTCTTGCGGAACTCCCGCATCTCCCTGTTATTGAGCTTCATGACATCCTGACCGCCGACCAGGATCTCGCCCTCGGTAGGCTCGATCAGGCGCAGCAGCAGGCGGCCCGTGGTGGACTTGCCGCAGCCGGACTCGCCCACCAGGCCCAGGGTCTCGCCCTTGTTGATAAAGAAGTCAATATTGTCTACCGCGTGCAGCAGTCCCCTGCGGGTAGGAAAATACTTTTTTAAGCCATGAATTTCAACTAACTTTTCAGACATGTCAAGCATCCTCCTTCTTGTACTGCAGGCAGCGCACCCAGTGGCCGGGCTCTATTTCATAGTTGCCCGGGCGCTCGGTGAAGCACTGCTCCGTGGCGTGGTCGCAGCGGGGGGCAAAGGGACAGCCCGCCGGCTTCTTGGAGGGATCCGGCGTCATACCCTTGATGGGGATCAGCTCCTCCTGCTCAACGGTCAGGTCGGGGATGCAGCCGAAAAGGCCAATGGTGTAGGGGTGTTTCGCGTTGGTGAAGATATGGCGCTTGTCGCCGTACTCCACGATGCTGCCGGCATACATGACGGCAACATAGTCGCAGACCTCGGCCACGATGCCCAGATCGTGGGTGATCATGATCATGGACATCTCGTACTGCTTCTTCAGTTCCTTCATCAGCTCCAGCACCTGTGCCTGGATGGTCACATCCAGGGCGGTGGTGGGCTCGTCCGCGATCAGGATCTCTGGGCTGCAGGCCAGGGCCATGGCGATGCCCACGCGCTGGCGCATGCCGCCGGAGAACTGGTGGGGATACTCCATTACGCGGTCTTCCTTGATCCCCACCTGCAGAAGGACCTCCTTGGCCATCTTCACGGCCTCCACGCGGCTCTTCGTCTTGTGCAGCCGCAGCACCTCCGTCACCTGGTCCAGCACATGCATAACAGGGTTCAAGCTGGTCATGGGATCCTGGGAAATCATGGAGATCTTACTGCCTCTGACCTTCTGCAGGCGCTTTTTGGTTGCCTTGAGCAGATCCTCGCCCTCCAGCAGGATCTCGCCGGAGACGATCTTGCTCTGAGGATGGGGCAGAATGCCCATAATCGCTTTCGCCGTTGAAGTCTTTCCGGCGCCGGTCTCTCCCACCAGGCACAATGTCGTGCCCTTATGCAGATCGAAGCTCAGGTCGCTTACCGCGTACACGGTTCCGTCGTCCGTAACATAGTTGAGGGAAAGATCTTTCACTTCCAATAATACGTTATTATCCACGTTGCTCTCCTCTCTGTTTTCTATGTCAGGTCTTCATCTTCGGGTCAAGGGCGTCGCGCAGGCCGTCGCCCATCATGTTCAGAGCAAACACAGTCACCATGATGGCCAGGCCGGGGAAGGTACACATATGGGGGTAGGTGCGGATAAAGTCGCGGCCGAAGGCCAGCATCTGGCCCCACTCAGGCGTGGGAGGCTGAACGCCCAGGCCGATGAAGCTCAGGCTGGAGCAGAAGAGGATCGCGGACGCCACGCCCATGGTAACGCGGACGATGATGGGGGCGAGGCAGTTGGGGATGATGTGCTTCATAATAATCCAGGAGTCCTTGGCGCCGGCGGACTTCGCCGCCTCCACGAAGTCTGTTTTCCGTATCCTCAGTATTTCACCGCGCAGCGTGCGGCAATAGGACGGCAGGGAAGAGAGTCCCATGGCCAGCAGCATGTTGGCATTGCTTGTACCCAGAGCCGCCACCAGGGAGATGGCCAGCAGGAGGCTGGGGATAGCCAGCAGGATGTCCATGAAGCGCATGATGATCTCATCGATCTTGCCGCCGTAGTATCCGGCGATGGCGCCCAAAAGGCCGCCGGTCACAAGGGAGATCGCGGTAGCGGCAATACCGTAGAGAAGGGATGTACGGATGCCGTAGATCACGCGGCTATAGAGGTCTCGGCCCTGGCTGTCCGTGCCGAACCAGTGCTGGGCGCTGGGCGTCTGATAGGCCTCTCTCAAATTCTGCTGCGTGGGTTCATAGGAGGTAATAAACGGTGCAAAAATACCGGCCAGGATAATCACGACCATGAGCACCAGGCCGAACACCGCACGCTTGTTCTTGCAGAACCGGCGCCAGATATCCGGCAGCTGCTTACGCTTTTTATAGACGACCTCTTCCGGGGCTGCCGCCTGTTTTACCTGTTCACTCATTTGCTCACCTCTTTCGTCATCATTACACATAGCTGCTCTTGACGCGCGGATCCGCGTAGGCGTACAGGATGTCCACCAGCAGATTGACCAGGCTGAACAGGAAGGCGATCACCAGAACGCCGCCCTGGACCACGGTGTAATCTCGTCCGGAGACAGAGTCCACCATCAGCTTGCCGATGCCGGGCATGGCGAAGACGGTTTCCGTCAGCAGGGCGCCGCCCAGCATGGAGCCGAACTGGAGGCCGGCGGTAGTAATCACGGGGATCAGTGCGTTGCGCAGGCCGTGGCGCATAATCACCACAAATTCCTTCTGGCCCTTCGCCCGGGCTGTGTTGATATAGTCGGCGTTGATGACCTCCAGCAGGCTGGAACGGGTCATGCGGGCGATGATGCCGGCGGAGCTGGTGCCGACGGTGACGGCCGGCAGGATGATGTGCTTCCAGGTGCCGTAGCCGGTGGCGGGCAGCCACCCCAGATGCACAGAAAACAGCAGCATCAACAGAAGGCCCTGCCAGAAGTTTGGCATGGACACGCCGATCAGGGCGATGGACATGGAGATATTATCCATCCAGGTATAGGGTTTTACGGCTGATATGATGCCCAGTATCATTCCCATGATCAGCGCGAACGCCACCGACACCACGGCCATTGTCGCCGTGGCCGGGAGCCGGGCCTTGATCAGATCGATCACCGGCTGGCCGCTGACATAGCTGTCGCCCAGGTCGAAATGGAAAATCAGGTTGTAGCAGAAGTCCCCCAGCCGTTTGAAATAGCCGTCGTTCAGGCCCAGCTCCTCGCGGAGGGCCTCACGCTCGGGCTCTGTGGAGTTTTCTCCCAAAATGATCACTGTGGGGTCTCCGGGGGTGATGTACATCATGGTAAAGACGATAACGATCACGCCGGCCAGCACCGGGATCATCATCAATAACCGTTTACCGATAAATTTCAGCATAATTTCACCTCTCCTTTTCTGTGTCTGACTTTACATAGCGGTCAAACCAGTTTGTGATCTCCTGCAGGCGCTTCAAACGGTTTGCAGGTTTCCCGTTCCGGCTCAGTTCATGGTTTTCGCCATAAAACGCGCACATACGCGCGGGAACGCCGTGCATCTTGAGGCAGGTGAACATCTGCAGCCCCTCCTCAAGCGGACAGCGATAGTCTTCAAAGGAATGGATGAACAGGGTGGGCGTGGTGGCGTTCTTGGCGTAGTGGATAGGGGACACCCTCCACATCTCCGCCACGTCCTCCCAGGGGTCATGGTCGGCGATCCGATCCCAGTCGTAGTACCCATTGTCGGAGATCAGCGTGGTGCCGAACCAGTTGGAGATGGAGCGCTGGGAGGCCGCTGCGGCAAAGCGCCCGGTCTGGCCCAATATCCAGTTGGTCAAAAAGCCGCCGTAGCTGCCGCCTGTCACGCCGAGGCGCTTCGGGTCAATGTTGGGGTAGCGCCTGAGCACCTCGTCCACGCACGCCATAACGTCCCGGTAGTCCCAGTCGCCCAGCGTGCGGGGGCTCCAGAGATTGGAGAAGTCGTTTCCCTTTCCGCTGCCGCCCCTGGGGTTGCAGTACATGACCACATAGCCCTGGGCGCACCACGCCTGCATCTCATGGAAGTAGATCTCGCCGTACACCAGGCGGGGGCCGCCGTGGATGTCCAGAATGGCGGGATAGGTCTTCGCCGCGTCAAAGCCGTCCGGCAGCAGCACCCAGCCGTCCAGGTCCACGCCGTCATTCTGGTACACGAAGTGCTCCGGCTTGACCGGCTTTGCTCTCTGATAGAACGCCTCATTAAAATCGGTCACGCGGACCGTCCCGCCGTTCTCCACCCGGTAGAGCTCCTGCAGGCGCTGTCCCTGGTGGGCGATTACCAGCAGGGAGCCCT
The DNA here is from genome assembly GCA_902373635.1 of uncultured Oscillospiraceae bacterium. Taxonomy (GTDB): domain Bacteria; phylum Bacillota; class Clostridia; order Oscillospirales; family Oscillospiraceae; genus Pelethomonas. The sequence continues at coordinate 75,050 of CABKMV010000001.1, read as the reverse complement.
CGCCGGTGATATCCAGCGCATCCACGCTGCCGTCCATATGCAGCACCTTCTGGAACTCCCCTTCCGGCGTGACCCGGAAGACGTGGTTCTGATACCCCCAGGTGGAGCCGACATAGAGGTTTTTATCCCGCAGGCAGAACTGGGAGAGCTCCCCCCTTCTGCCGTCCGAGATCACCTCGCTCAATCCGGTGTTGCGCTGGCACTCATAAAAGACGCTGGTCCTGCCGGTGGCAAATTCAAAGCGGTAGAGGTACTTGATCTGGCCGAACCCGTAGGGCTGGCAGTCGGTGGCGGAGTAGACCACGCCCTCGTTGTCGCAGGCGAAACAGCCCAGGAACATCTTCTCCTTCTGGGAGAGGACCTCCTGCTTCTCGCCGCTGTCCAGGCAATAGCGCCAGATGGCGTGATCCAAAAAGCGCATGTCCTGGTAGGCCCGGCCGGAGTAGACCAGGCTCTTCCCGTCGGGCGTCAGGGCGACCTTCTCCACGTCGAAGGGCGCCGAGGCCACGGAGGTAAATCCGCCTGTGGCGGGATCGTAGATGGAGAGCTCACAGCGCCAGCCGCTGGTGTAGCCCTCGGCATTCTGGCGCAGAGGCAGCTCGTCAAAGATCTCAAAGGCCTCGTGGATCCCCGCCTCGCAGGCATTTCTGTCCTTCATCACTGTGACCGCGAAGCGGCCGTCCGGAAGGGGCAGGACGCTCTTGGCCTGGAAGGGCAGATCCCACTCCTCAGCCAGGAAATTGTTTGTGACGTTCAGGCGGCCCAGGTGGGTCACGCCCCGCCTCTTCCAGCCAACCAGGATCGTGTCGTCGTCTTCCCACTGGTAAAAGGCGTGGTTCTCCGGCGTGTTTGCCCGGCTGACGGCGCCGCCGTCGTACAGCCAGAGCTCCTTCCGATATCCGTTGGTTTCCGTGTCACATATGGTGGTGATAAAAGCCGCCCTCTGGCCGGCTTTTGAACACTTCAGGTCAGCCAGCGAGGCGTGGATCGCAAAATCCTCCAGGCGAATGCGTGGCTCCATGCAGATCAGCCCTCCATCTCAAGTAAAAAGTTGCTTGCTCTTTTTTAAGAACCGTGCGATTTCGGAACTTAAATCCGTCCCGAAACCGCACGGTTAAGGTTACTTACTCACTCGCGTATCTGTTCCCGCGCCAGGATCACTCGAAGTAGCAGGTGTTGAAGCGATCCATGCCGCTGGAGTGGAACTCATATCCCTTCAGATCGTTGCGGATGGCGGTCGTGGTGTTGTCGTAGCAGATGCAGTACATGTAGCACTCGTCGGCGATCAGCTGCTGGGCCTCCACATAGATCTGGGCGCGCTCGTCAGCGTCAAAGGTCTGGGCGCCCTTCTTGAGCAGCTCATCCAACTCAGGGTCGTTGATACGGCCGTGGTTGGGGGCGGGCACGTTGGTGCTCAGAGCAGGCGTCTCCAGCACCTTGGGGTCGCAGCTGGTATTGGAGTTGGCGTTGAAGCCCATCTCGGTGCTGCCATCACCCAGGGCGGCGACCCAGGCGGCGGTCTCCAGAGGCTGGATCTCCATGTTGATGCCGACATCGGACAGGTAAGCCTGGATGACTTCGGCCATGCGGATCAGCACGTTCTGGGAGTGCATGGACATGGTGATGGTCAGCTCGCCGGGCTCATAGCCGGCCTCGGCCAGCTTCTCCTTGGCCAGATCAGGGTTATAGTCGTAGGTATTCAGATCATCGGTGTGGCCGGCAATCTGAGGAGCCAGGAAGGAGGTGGCGGGGGTGGCATAATCGCCGAACACGTTCTGCACCAGGGCGTCGCGGTCGATGGCGTAGGAGATGGCCTGGCGCAGGGCCTTGTTCTGCAGGACCTTGCCGTCCTCCTGGTTGAAGTAGATGAAGCGGATGGTGGTGGAGGGCTCGCTGTAAACGGTGACATCGGAGTTATTCAGCAGGACCTCGATGCCGGAGGTAGCAACCTGATAAATGAGGTCGGCCTCGCCGGTCTCCAGCATAACGCTGCGGGAGTTGGCGTCGGAGACGAACTTCCAAACCAGGTTGGGGATCTTAGCCTTCTCGCCCCAGTAGTCGTCAAAGCGGACCTGAGTGACCTGAACGGCGGTAGTCCACTCGCCCCACTGGTAAGGGCCGGTGCCGGCGCCGGTGGCGTCCTGGCTGAAGTTGTCGCCCAGCTCGGTGACAGCCTTCTCGCTGACGATGGCCATGCACATGGAGCACAGGGTGGTGTAAACGCTGGCGTTGGGCTCCAGGGTCTTGAAGTTGAAGGTGTACTCATCCACGACCTCAAATCCGTCGGGATCAAAGATGTTTGTAGTGGAAACCGTCTTGGGGTTGGCAATGGCGCGGGCCATGGAGAAGACGCCGTCGGTGGCCTTCATCTCCTCGCCGTTATGGAACTTGATGCCCTCCTTCAGCTTGACCTGATAGGTCAGGTCGTCCAGCTGCTCGACGGACTCAGCCAGCAGAGGCGCGGGGTCGTTGTTCTCATCGAAATACAGCATAGTTTCATACATCTGGAGCATGAACTGAGCCGTAGCGCGCTGGGCCTGGTCCGCAGGATCGGCGCTGACGATCTCCTGGTCAAAGACGATGGTCATCGTGTCCTTGGTGGAGGAGGAAGCGCCGTCGCCCGAACCGGTATTGCTGCCAGAGTTAGAGGCGCCGTTGTTGTTGTTACTGCCGCAAGCGGCCATGACGCCCAGGCACAGCACAGCGGCCATGATCAGGCTCAGCACCCTTTTGTTGAATAACTTCTTCATGTCTGGTCTCTCCTTCTGATGTTTTATAATAAAAATGAATCGCTTCATCTTTATCCATGGCGATCACTGATATGATTTGCTTCCTGTATCACTATTGTTTTCACTGATATCATCAGTGGTATAGCTAGATTATATATGCCGCCCTGTTATTTGTCAAGAGCCTTCTGTCCCGGATCCTACTGCCGTTTTCAACAAAATATTACATGAAATTTTGTCATTTCCGCTTTGCAGAAACTTAACAGCCCCCTGGCGGCTGGAGCTGTCTTCCAGTCCTCCAGGGCTTCCGTCCCCATGGGCGGCGGCGATTTCCGTTCAGTTCAGATCTCAATTTCCGTCCATTTCCCTTTTTTAAACCGGATACTGGTGAACAGATAGCGGGAGGTCTGATCCATAATGATGCTCAGCCACAGCCCGGGAAGGCCCATTCCCAGCAGTTCACAGAAGATATAGCCCGAGCCTGCCCGCACAACGGCAACGCTGACGATCAGGGACATGGACACATATTTGGCGTCGCCCGCGCCCCGCAGGGAGCCCAGGTACACCACCTGGCTGATCTGGATGACGACAACGATCACCAGCCGGTGGATGATCATCACGCCGTACTCCACCACTGTGGGGGCATCCGGGAAGAACAAGGTGTACAGCGTCCGCCCCCCCAATAAGTAGACCACCGTGACACAGGCCGCAGCTATAAAAGCCACCTCCTGGCACATCCGGCCATAGTACTTGGCCCGCTCCGGCTTTTTCTGTCCCAGGCTCTGGCCGATCAGCGCCACAGAGGCCACCTGGATCCCGTCGCCTATGGAGAACGACAGCGTCAGCAGGTTGAGCCCCACGTTGTGGGCGGCCAGGGCCTCTGTCCCCAGATTTGCGGCCATGACGGCCGTCGCCATGTATCCCAGGCGGATCAGGATATTCTCCACCAGCACGCTGGAGGCGAGGTTTGTAATGGATCTGACCGTAGCCCTGACGACGCGTACCCGGTTGGCCAGATAATATTTGACCGACAGGAAGCTGTCCCTGGAAAAGAGGGAGAGGATGCTCATCACGCAGGCCGCAGCGCTTCCCAGCACGGTGGCAATGGCGGCTCCTGTCACGCCCATGGCCGGAAATCCCAGGTTCCCGCCAATGAGCAGCCAGTTGAAGGCAATGTTCACCAAGCTGGAGACCACGTTGGTCCGCATGGACAGGTTGGTCTTTCCGCTGCCGCGCTGGGCGGCATTAATGGTCAGGTAGATCACATTGAACACGATACAGCCCATGATGATCCGGAAGTAGGCGACGGCGGCGGCGTGCGTGTCCGCGCTGCTACCCACCAGGCGCATCAGGGGATCCGCGCAGCCGGCGCAGAGGATACCGATCGCCACGGACCCCACGGCGGCAAAGAGCAGGGCCGCCAGCAGCACCCGGTGGGCGTCATCCCGGTCCTCCTGCCCCTTCCGCCGGGCAACCAGGGCGTTGACAGCTACATTTACAGACAGGAACGGGGAAATCGCGATAAATTTCGGCTGGGCCGTCAGCCCGACGGCGGCAATGGCGGAGTATCCCACGCTGGAGAGCATAAACTGGTCGATCAGGGGCGTCACCGCCACAAAAAAGCTCTCCACCATGGCCGGCCACGCCATCCGCACCACCCGCCGCAGCTCAGACCGATCCTGCAGCATCAGGGGTTTCTCCTTTAGCAGCTGCACCAAATCCCTCCCTATTGTTCAAATTCCCCCGGCCGCCGGAAAAGAGGAAGGGCCGGGGCGCATGCCCCAGCCCTTCCAGGAAACTGCGACCAAGGGTCCGGTCCACACACAGAGCGAACCAGAGATCACTTGGCGGCGGCAAGCTCCGCTTCCCAAGCCTCTTTGTCCATCTCGGCCATCTTGTAGCCCCAGGCGCCGGACTTGCTGGTGAAGGTCAGGGTCTTGTGGACATAGTCCACAGCCTTCTGCAGGTCCTTCTCCACGTAGTAGTAGTACTTGGCAATGCCGTACAGCTCGTTGACAGAGCCGCCCTCGGTCTGGGGGCCCAGCTTGTCCAGCAGCTCCTGGACCGTGGAGTGTCCGCCCAGCAGCAGGCAGACGTTCTTGTAGCCGTCGTCGTCGCCGATCACGGGGACGATATAGGTGGACTCATCGACAGTGGCGATGATCTCATTGGCCTTCTCCACCTCGCCCATGTGCATGTAGGTGGTCCACAGCCAGTCAACCTCGCAGCAGTACAGATCGCCGTTGTGGCGCTCAGCGATCTCTATCGCCTTCTTGAAGTACTCGGCGGCCTCGGCGTACTTGCGCTGCAGGTACAGGGCGACGCCCACATAGTGGGCCTTCCAGTTGCAGTTGGGGTCCAGGGCGAAGGCCACTGTCAGGTCGGCCATGGCATGGTCAAGATCGTTCTTGCTCAGATACTTGCGGCCGCGGTTATAGTACATATGGGCGTTGAAGGGCTGCATGGCCAGGCACTTGTTGAAGCAGCGGATGGCCTCGTCCCAGTCATAGTTGAAGTTCAGGATGCCCTTGGCGGACCACAGATAGAAGTCGTCGGGATTCTCCTCCAGAGCGGCGCAGACCTTCTTGTGCTCCTCCTCGTCCATCCAGATGTAGCCCTTGCTGGCCAGGCCGTGGTACATGATGTCCAGTTCCTGCTTCCAGGTTGCGTCACGATTCATGGGTATTTCCTCCGTATTTTCTATATAAAATTTTGTGGTTCAATGGTCTTTTCAGGGGTTCAGCCCTGGCGCAGAGGCTTGTCCAGCGCCGCCATCTTATAGCCCCAGCACAGCTTGGCTTTCTCGATGGCCAGGACCTCGTCCAGATACTTCAGGGATGCGGCGGTGTCCTTTTTGATGTAGTAATAGTAGTTGGCCAGGCCGTAGAGCTGGTTGGCCGCCTCCAGGCAGTCGCTCTCGTCGATCCCCTCCAGGAACTCCTCCGGCGTGAGCAGGCCGCGGTAGAGCAGAATACGGCGCTTATAGGTGGATTCCGACTCCACAACAGGCGTATCCGGCGTGACGCCGGCGATGCAGCGGCTGGCCGCCTCCAGATCGCCCGCCTTGCAGTAGCAGTTCCACTGCCACTCGGCGTCAAAGGGCAGCAGGGGCACGCCGTTCTTCTCGTTGATGGCAATGGCCTTGGCGAAGGTCTCCGCCGCCTCGATGAAGCGGTTGGCGAAGTACAGGCCCACGCCGTAGAAGTGCCACTTCCAGCCGTCGTCGGGATCCAGCAGGGTCGACAGGGCGAAATCCGCCAGCGCCTCCACATACCGCCCCTGGGACATGTACTTCCTCGCCCGGTTATAGAGCGTATTGGGGGAGAGAGGCCGGATGGAGAGGGCCGTGGAGTAGCTCTCGATCGCCACATCCAGGTCTGTCGCCATCACGCCCTTGGCACACCAGAGGAAGTAGTCCTCCGGGTTTTCCGCCAAACCGGCCTCGATCTTGGCGTACTCGTCGGGGTCAAATGTAATGCGGCCTGTCACAGCAAGGCCCTTATACATAATGTCCCGCTGCTGTTGTGTGATCATCTCGTGTACTCCGTGCTGCGGTTGTAAACCACGCCGTCGATGATGGTGGTCTCGCAGAGGGTCAGGCTGGAGAAGGGGTTGCCGTCAAAGATAGCCAGATCGGCGTTCTTGCCCACCTCGATGGAGCCGACCTTGTCCTCAATGCCCAGCAGCTTGGCAGCGTTGATGGTGATGCCGCGCAGGGCCGCCTCGAAGGACAGGCCGCGGGCAATGGCCATACCCACATGGTTGAGCAGGAACCGGGTGGCGGAGCGGCTGTCCTGGGTGAGGCAGAAGTTGATGCCGGCCTTCTCCATCAGGCCCGGGGTCTCAAAACGGGTGTACCAGGTCTCCAGCTTGTCGGCGGCCATATCCAGGGGGCCCACCACGCAGGTGACGTTCTTCTCCTTCAGGAAGTCCAGGATCTTCCAGCCCTCGGTGGCGTGCTCAATGGAGAACTTCATGCCGTACTCCTCGCAGATGCGCACAGCGGTGACGATATCGTCGGCGCGGTGGCAGTGGATACGGCAGAAGCGCTCGCCGCGGACCACGGGAACCAGGGGATCCAGGTTGAAGTCATAGGGGGCCTTGCCGGCATCCAGGGCGTCGGCATAGTTTCTGGCCTTGTACAGCACCTCTCTGAGCATGCTTGCGTTGCCCAGTCTGGTCAGAGGGGCCTTGTTCTGCTGGCCGCCGTGGATACGGCGGGGGTTCTCGCCCAGGGCAAACTTCATCTGCACAGGGGCGTCAACCACCATGTCATAGACCGTGGCGGCGGGCTTGGTCTTGAACACCACGGTCTGGCCGCCCACCAGGTTGCCGGAGCCGGGCAGGGCGCACACGGTGGTGAAGCCGGCCTCGCGCACGACGGGGATCGCCCAGTCGGCGGGGTTGAGGGCGTCGATGCAGCGCACGCTGGGGGTGATGGGGCTGGTGATCTCGGTGATATCGGAGACGCTGGGCATCCAGGCGGGCTCGCCCTTCACGGAGAGGTGGGTGTGGGCGTCGATCAGGCCGGGCGTCACCCACTTGCCGGTAGCGTCGATCACCTCAGCGCCCTGGGGAATCTCCACGCAGGCGCCAACGGCAACGATTTTGCCGCCGTCAACCAGAACGGTTCCGTTCTCAATAGGATCGCCTGTCACAGGCAGCACTTTTGCATTTTTGATCGCAAGCATTTTTCTTTCCTCCATGCAATAAATAAATGAGTCCACTTCGAATCGCCCTGTGCCGAAAGCCCGGAGCGACTCCCATCAGCTCATCGACCGACCCGCCATGAGTAACATAGGCCAGCGCTGAGCCCTCCCCTCTTTCCGCCTTTGGGGCCTGTCACAGGGGAAAGACAGCGCTTATTCATCGGGAATCTGCCATCAGCTTGAATATCATTATTGCATATACTTGTAATAATATCAACAGTAAAACCAGATAAATCGAACCGCAATATTTTGTTTATTTTGCCGACAAATCTTCCAAACCCCTCCTCTTCTGGGGAGGCATTTCCTTACAACTACGCCATTTTTCCCGGTTTTCCCGCCGGGACCCCTTGGAAAGCTGCCCGCTCGCCCAGAGGCAGGAAAAATGCGTGAATTTCAATTTCGTGCTTGACTTATGATATGATATCTAATAATATTAGAGTATATATTAGCCATGTGAGGCAAACAGAGGAGGTTATACCTATGCTCCGCATCAAATATGAAGACGCGGTCAAGACCATGGAGGGGAAGCTCATCGCCCACGGCGTGGAGGAGGGCCGCGCCCGCCTGGTCGCCGAGACGGCCGCCGGCATCTCCCTGGACGGGATCTACTCCCACGGCATCAACCGCTTCAAGAGGCTCGTCCTCAGCATCGACAGCGGTATCTGCGATCCCAAGGCCGTCCCCGAGTGCGCCGCCGGCTTCGGCGGGTTCGAGCGCTGGGAGGGCAACCACGGCATCGGCATCATCAACGCCATGGCCTGTACGGACCGGGCTATTGAGCTGGCCCGGGAGCACGGCGTCGCCTGCGTCACGCTGCGCAACACCAACCACTGGTTCCGCGGCGGCTCCTATGGCTGGCGGATCGCAGAGGCCGGCATGATCGGCATCGTTTTCACCAACACCAAGTCCAACATGGTCTACCACGGCACGCTGGACCGGGTGCTGGGCACCACCCCCCTGGTCATCGCCCTGCCCCGCAGCGAGGGTCCTGTCGTAGCGGATGTGTCCCTGGGCGAGTACTCCTACGGGAAGCTGCAGCTGGCGGACCTGGCCGGCAAGCAGATGCCCAAGCCCGCCGGATATGACAGCAACGACAACATCAGCACGGACCCCATGGCGGTCATGAAGGAGGCCCGTCTGCTGCCCCTGGGCGAGTACAAGGGCTCCGCCATCAACCTGCTGCTGGATCTGATCGCCTCCTCCACCAGCCTGGGCAACTCCGCCTGTGACGTGCGCGACATCCCCGGCGACGAGAACTCTGTGTCCCAGACCTTTATTGCCATCAACAGCCGCGCGGTGAACTCCCCCGAGGCCGAGGAGGAGATCTCCAACCGCCTGCTGTCCCACCTGCTCAACGCCCGTCCCGCCCCCGGCTTCTCCGCCCCCCGCTATCCCGGCCAGAACGTGCTGAAGGTCCGCGCGGAAAATACAGAGCTGGGCATCCCTGTTGACGAGAGCATTTGGCAGGCGATCCTCGACCTGCCCGACGCCCCCCACTCCACCTCCGGCAGCTGGCTGTAAGCCGGTTTCCCCATCAGGCGGCAGGAACAATCCATTCCCCAGCCAAAGAAAAAGGGGACGCGCCGTCCGCGGTTTGCAGACGGCGCGTCCCTTTTGCTGTATGCTGTCACAGCCCCAGGCCATAGACCCGGTTGGCGTTGTTGAAGAACACGTCCTCCCAATATGTTTCCGGCACCAATCTCCGAATAAAGGAGATGTACTCCCCCAGGTTGACAATGGGCCAGTCGGTGCCAAAGAGGATATCCCCCCATCGCACGATAGCTGTGAGCCACGTCCGCAGTAAGGAAGCGTAACCTTCCTGCTCCTGGAAGTACCGGTCCAGATCCACCCTTCCCTCCAGAAGGCCCGACAGATCGGCGGCCACGTTGGGATTTTTCTCCACCACGGCCGCGGCAGCCTCCAAAAACGGATTGCCGAAGTGGCACATGACAAACCGGGTGCGGGGGTGGTCGGCCGCCACCTCATCCAGCGCCAGAGGATGGCAGTACTTCAGATGGGCGCTGGACCTGGCAGTCAGACCCATGTGGACCGCTACCGGCTTGTCGTACCGGGCGGCCAATTCGTAGATGGGGTCAAACATAGCATCGGACAGCCAGATCCGGTTGTAGCCCGGGTAGAGCTTCACGCCGCAGCAGGACTCCCGCCGCAGGTTCTCCTCCACCTTCTCGACCAGATCAGGGGCCGCGCCCTCCCCGTTTTTCCCCAGCGGCAGGTCCAGTCCCACACAGTAGTGGAACAGGTCCGCGGGATAGCTGTGGTAGCCCGGCTCCAGGCTGCGGTTCCCCATGACCACCCCGTGTACGATATTCAATTCCCCATATACCCGGCGCAGGTGATCCACACTGTTGTGGTGCCCCACCTGCTGAGCCATGGCCTCAAACCTGGGCTCCTCCGCCGGAAACAGGTGCAGATGCGCGTCAATGATTTTCATAAGCAATGCCCACTCCTTTCAGGCGGCGGTCCATACCCGCCCGATCAAAATCGCAGTTCGTATATAATGAGAAGTATAGCCCCGGCCAGCGCCTTTGTCACGCTCTATTTTTTCTTCCTCCGCCGCTGGCCCCCCCTGTGGCCTTCCCACTTTCCCCAAAAGTTGAAAACAAATCAGAAAATAAAGGAGAAGATATGACCATGACCATTTCAGAGGCAACCCAGACTTTGGCACAGCTCCAGCGGGAGCTGCACGCCTACCGCCACGCCGTGGGCGTTATCCGGCTGGACAGCCTGACGGTGGCGCCCTCGGGCAGCGCCAGGGGGCGGGGTGAAACCCTGCAGTTTCTCGCCTCCAAAAGCTATGACCTGCTGGTCAACCCGGACACGGCGCGGCTGCTGTACTTTCTCAGGGACCATGAGGACGAGCTGACGGCGCACCAGGCCAGGGAGGTCCAGCTCCTGCTGGAGGAGTATGAGAACATCAGCAAGGTTCCCGCCGGGGAGTACGCCGCCTACCGGGCACTGATAAACCAAACGGAAAGTGTCTGGCACGAGGCGAAGCGAACCAATGACTATCCTCTCTTCGCGCCATACCTGGGGCAGGTCGTGGAAACCATGCGGCGTTTTGCCGGCTACTACGCGCCGGGCAAGGACCCCATGGATGTGTGGCTGAATCAAAACGAGCGCGGCCTGAGCCGGGGGAAGCTGGACCCCTTCTTCACCGAATTGCGGGAGAAGATCGGGCCGATCCTTCATCATGTGGCCCGGCAGCCCCAGATCGACGACGGCTTCCTGTTCCAGTCCTATCCCATTTATCGGCAGAGGGAGCTGGCCGACTACCTGATGGAGCTGCTGTGTATCGACCGCCAGTACTGCAATATCGGCGAGACCGAGCACCCCTTTACCACCCGGTTCAACAAGCACGACGTGCGGATCACCACCAAATATCAGGAGCGCTCCTTCGCCCCGGCCCTGTTCTCTGTGATCCACGAGAGCGGCCACGCGCTGTATGAGCTGGGTCTGGACGACGAGCACACCAACACGTTCCTGGACGGCGGTGCCTCGTCCAGTATCCACGAGAGCCAGTCCCGCCTGTTTGAAAACATGGTTGGCAGGAGCCAGGCCTTCCTCTCCCTGATCTTCCCCAAGCTCCAGGAGCTGTTCCCCTCCCAGCTGGGGGGTGTCACGGCCGAAGCGCTCTACCGCGCCGTCAATAAGTCCCAGCCCTCCCCTATCCGGATCGAGGCGGACGAGCTGACCTACCCGTTCCACATCATGGTACGCTATGAAATCGAGAAGGCTATGATGGCGGGGGAAGTCAGCATGGAGAAGCTGCCGGCGCTGTGGGCGGAAAAGATGGAGCAGTACCTGGGTATCCAGGTGCCGGACGACGCCCACGGTATCCTGCAGGACTCCCACTGGAGCGGCGGTAAGATCGGCTACTTCCCCTCCTACGCGCTGGGCAGCGCCTACGCCGCCCAGATAATGGCCCGCATGCGTTTCGACCTCGATCCCCAGCAGGTGATCGCCAGCGGGGATCTCTCCCCCATCGTGGGGTGGCTGCGGGAACGGGTCCATCGCTACGGCATGCTGCTGGATCCGGACGATGTGATCCTCAACTGCTGCGGCGCGCCCTTCGATCCCGCTTACTACACCGACTACCTGGCGGATAAATACACCAAGCTCTACCAGCTGTGAGAAGGCAAGACGGCCCCTACCCTTTTCTTCCCGGCCAGAGGCCCCTCCTCTTCAGCCGCTTCAGGGCCTCCTCCGCCTTTTTATAACCTTTCTTTGCCGCCTCCTGGTACAGCTCCTTGGCCTTTTTCCTGTCCCGGTCCACACCATGGCCGGTCTCATAGCATCCGCCCAGGAAATACTGGGCGCGGGCGTTGCCCCGTTGGGCGGCCTGGCGGTACAGCTGGGCCGCCTTCACCGTATCCTGCGGCACGCCCCGGCCCGCCTCATAGCACACCCCCAGGGAGCAGGTGCCGTCGGAGTATCCTCCCTCATGGGCCCTGCGGTAGAACTCCACCGCCTTCCCCTGGTCTTTCTCCACGCCGCAACCGTTTTCATAGCACTCCCCCAGGTAAAATTCAGCCCGGTGGAACCCCTGCTCAGCGGCCTTGGCAAACCATTTTGTCGCCTCGTTGTTGTTCTTCTCCACAGCAATACCCCAGTAGTAGAAAAATCCCAAATTGCATTGGGCGCGGGGGTTGCCCTGGTCGGCGGCCTGGCGGTACAGCTGGGCCGCCTTTTCCTTGTCCATCTCCACCCCCTGGCCCAGCTCATAGCACAGCCCCAGAGAGCAGGTGCCGGGGGCATGCCCGCCCTCGTGGGCGGCCCGGTACAGGCTTGCCGCCTTCTCCAGGTCCTCCTCCACGCCCCGGCCCAGCTCATAGCACTCGCCCATCAGCTGCTGGGCCCGGGGATACCCCTGTTGGGCGGACTTGGCAAACCACTTGGCCGCCTCGTCATTGTTCTCCTCCACGCCGATCCCCCGGTAGTAGCAATATCCAAGATTGCATTGGGCGCGGGTATTGCCCCGCTCGGCGGCCTGGCGATACAGCTGGGCCGCCTTCACCGTATCCTGCGGCACGCCCCGGCCCGCCTCATAGCACACCCCCAGGGAGCAGGTGCCGTCGGAGTATCCTCCCTCATGGGCCCTGCGGTAGAACTCCACCGCCTTCCCCTGGTCTTTCTCCACGCCGCAACCGTTTTCATAGCACTCCCCCAGGTAAAATTCAGCCCGGTGGAACCCCTGCTCAGCGGCCTTGGCAAACCATTTTGTCGCCTCGTTGTTGTTCTTCTCCACAGCAATACCCCAGTAGTAGAAAAATCCCAAATTGCATTGGGCGCGGGGGTTGCCCTGGTCGGCGGCCTGGCGGTACAGCTGGGCCGCCTTTTCCTTGTCCATCTCCACCCCCTGGCCCAGCTCATAGCACAGCCCCAGAGAGCAGGTGCCGGGGGCATGCCCGCCCTCGTGGGCGGCCCGGTACAGGCTTGCCGCCTTCTCCAGGTCCTCCTCCACGCCCCGGCCCAGCTCATAGCACTCGCCCATCAGCTGCTGGGCCCGGGGATACCCCTGTTGGGCGGACTTGGCAAACCACTTGGCCGCCTCGTCATTGTTCTCCTCCACGCCGATCCCCCGGTAGTAGCAATATCCAAGATTGCATTGGGCGCGGGTATTGCCCCGCTCGGCGGCCTGGCGATACAGCTCCAGAGCCTTCTCCAGGTCCTTCTCCACGCCGTAGCCAAATTCGCAGCAGACGCCCAGGGCGCTGGTGGCCGCGTCATATTGCCGCTCGTGGGCGGCCCGGTACAGCTCCGCCGCCCGCTCCAGGTCCTTTTCCATACCGTAGCCGAACTGGCAGCACTCCCCCAGCAGGTACTGCGCCCGGGGATAGCCCTGCTCCGCCGCAGCGGAAAACCAGCGGACCGCCTCGTTGTCGTCTATTTCCGTTGCCGATGCCCTGGTAGTAGCAGAAGCCCAGATTGCACTGGGCACGGATATCCCCCGCTTCGGCGGCCTCCCTGTACAGCTCCACCGCTCTCTTTTTGTCCATCTCCACACCGCGGCCCAGCTCATAGCACAGCCCCAGAGAACAGGTGCCGGGGGCGTAGCCTCCCTCGTGGGCGGCCCGGTACAGGCTCACCGCCTTTTCCAGGTCCTCCTCCACGCCCCGGCCCAGCTCATAGCACTCGCCCATCAGCTGCTGGGCCCGGGGATACCCCTGTTGGGCGGACTTGGCAAACCACATGGCCGCCTCCCGGCTGTTCTCCTCCACGGCAATGCCCCAGCAGTAAAAGAACCCCAGGTTGCACTGGGCGGGGGCGTAGTCCTGCTCGGCGGCCTCCCTGTACAGCTCAGCCGCCTTCTCCTTGTCCACCTCCACGCCGTGGCCCAGCTCATAACACAGCCCCAGCTCACAGGCAGCGGGAGGATAACCCTGCCGGGCTCCCTCGGCAAACAGCTCCGCGGCCCGCTCCAGGTCCGCCCCGGTCCCCACGCCCCTTGCATAGCACATGCCCAGGTCGTATTGGGCCGCGATATGGTCCCCCTCCGCCGCCCTGGTCAGCCAATAAAACGCCTCTTTCTCGTCCGCAGGCGTGCCGCTGCCGGTGAGATAGCGCCGCGCCAGCTGATAGGCCGCGTCCAAGTTGCCCTCCTGGGCGGCGTCCTGCAGCTCCCGGAAGCTCTGCCGCTTTTCCGCGGACCTGTCCGCCAGGCTCTGCATCACCTCGGGATTGATATATACCGTAACCATATCCTGCTCGTTCGGCAGCAGGTTCTCGCTCTGATCTCCAGTCATATGTACGCTCCGTTCCCTTTCCAGCCCGATTGCCGTTGTTTTATTTTTTATTATAGCACGGGTGTCAAAGCTTTTCCACCCATGTCTGCCGGGCTGGCGGCGTCTCTTTCCCCTCTCTCCTGTTTTCACCGCATGATGCGAAGGCCGAAAAGCTGAACCAGCCCTGAAATCCGTGGATCTCAGGGCTGGTTTCTTTCAGAGCATTACTTGTCGATGGTCTCCAGGAACGCGGCCAGGCGGGTATTGATCTGGCCCTTGTCGGACTGGGAGTAGTCTGTCTCGATATTCAGGTAGGGCAGGCCCTTCTCCTCCGTCACCAGGCGCTTGATGAAGTGGGCCTCCACCGCGTAGGTGTGGCAGGACTGGAGGACGATCTCGATGACGCCGTCCACCTTGTACTCGTCGAGCATGTCGGCCAGGTACTCCTTGCGGCCGCTGTTGGGGCTCATGACGGAGCAGCTGATGTTCAGATACTTGACGGCCAGGGCCTCGTAAACGTCGGGGTTGTTCTCATCCACCAGCTCCAGCTTGTCTCGGATGCCGCTGCAGGTATCAAAGGCCACGATGCTGGCGCCCATCTCCTCCACCGTGCGGATGATCTTCTCCCGCACGCCGGCGTTGGGGCAGCCGGTAACAAGGATACGGGGCTTCACGCTGGGCTTGCCCTTGTAGTTGGCCTCCCAGTCGGCCAGCACTTCCGCCGTGCGCTCCTCCACGATCCGGCAGCGCTGCTCCAGATCAAAGGAAAAGCTGCCAGCGTCCAGCCGGGTGCCCATCTCATAGCCGCTCATGGGGGCGGGATCCAGCTTGCCCAGCTCCAGATACCTGCGCATCACCTGGCGCTCGTGGTTCTTCAGGCGGATGGCGTCGCGGATGGCGTCCTCGGTGATCGTGACGCCGAAAAAGCTCTCCATCTTCTCCTTGAAGGCGATGATCTGCCCCTTCCAGAAGGCCACGGAGGCCGCGTCACGGCTGTGGGGCAGCTGCATGACATAGGTCTCCTTCAGCTCTCCCAGCAGCTCAAACATCTTCTTTTTGCCGTCACAGGTGGTCTCGCCCACTACCAGGTCGGAAAAGTAGAAATAGGGGCAGGTGTCGGTAAGGGCGAAGCCGTAACTGGCCTTGATCAGAGGGCACAGGTTTTTGGGCAGATGGGTCTCCGCCGCAGGGATCGGCTCCTCCGTAAACGAGCACAGGCCCACAGGCAGCACGCCGGCGGCATAAACGATCTCCAGCGGGACAAAGGAGCAGAACAGGCCCACCACCTTGGCGCCGTTGTCCTTCAGCTCCTTCATGCGCATAAAGCCCCGCTTCCTCATCTCCGGATAGCTTTCAAAATTCTCAGGCAGATTCAATTTGTTTTCCATAGCAGGCACTCCTTCTGTAATTCTATCGAGTGGTATCTCTCATAACGGGACGGGCAGGCGCTCTGCGGCAATACAGGGCCCGTTCCCGGCCGGCGAAAGCCGCTCAGCCCTTGGGCTTTCCGGCCCCTATCAGACCATATGGCAGGCCACGCAGTGGCCGGGGGCCGCCTCCCGCAGGCAGGGCTCCTCCTCCCGGCAGCGCTCCGAGGCGTAGCGGCAGCGGCCGGCAAAGGCGCAGCCCTTTGGCTTGTCGGAGGGGCTGGGCACCTGTCCGGTGAGGATGATGCGCTCCCTCTCCCGCTCGATTTTTGGGTCGGCGATGGGAATCGCGGAAATCAGCGCCTGGGTATAGGGGTGGGTCGGATGCTCATAGAGCTCCTCAGCGGGGCAGGTCTCCACGATCTTCCCCAGGTACATGACGATGATCCGGTCGGACACGTGCTTGACCATGCTCAGATCGTGGGAGATCATCAGATAGGTCAGCCCCTTTTTCTCCCGCAGGTCCATCAGCAAATTGATGATCTGGGCCTGGATGGAAACGTCCAGGGCGGAGATGGGCTCGTCGCACAATATGAACTCCGGCTCCACGGCCAGGGCCCGGGCGATGCCGATACGCTGGCGCATGCCGCCGGAAAACTCATGGGGATAGCGGTGCAGGCCCGAAAGGTTCAGGCCCACCTGCCCCATCAGCTCCTTGACCCGGTCCAGCCGCTCCGCCTTGGAGGACACCAGCTTCTGGACATCCAGGCCCTCGGCGATCAGGTCGCACACGTCGTTCTTGCTGTCCAGGGAGGAATAGGGGTCCTGGAAAATGGTCTGGACCTCCCGGCAGAAGGCGGAGCGCTTGGCGCCCCGCAGGGCGTGGACGTCCTGGCCCTTGTAGAGGACCGTGCCGCCGTCCTTGTCATAGAGGCCCACCACCGTGCGGCCGCAGGTGGTCTTTCCGCAGCCGGACTCGCCCACCACGCCCAGCACCTCGCCGGGGTAGATCTCAAAGGACACGCCGTCCACCGCCCTGGTCAGCGCCTTGCCGGACCGGAAATACTTTTTCAGATCCTTTACTTCAAACAGAGGCTGGTTCATGCTTCCCCTCCTTGTTCACACGCATAGGGACAGCGGACATAGTGGGTGGGAGAGATCTGCCGCATCCCGGGCATCGCCCTGCCGCACTCCTCCCTGCATTGGGAGCAGCGGGGCGCGAAGGGGCAGCCGTCTTTGGGCTCGATCAGCTCCGGCGGGATCCCCTCGATGGTCTGCAGCCGCTGGTCCTTATCCCCATCCAGCCGTGGGGAGGCGGCCTTCAGGCCGATGGTATAGGGGTGCCGCCCCTGGTAAAAGATCTCGTCCGTGGTGCCCATCTCCACAATGACGCCGGCATACATGACCACGATCTTCTGCGCCATGCCGGCCACCACGCCCAGGTCATGGGTGATAAGGAGAATGGAATTTTTCTCCTCCTCCTTCAGATCCATCAAAAGGCGCAGGATCTGGGCCTGGATCGTCACATCCAGCGCCGTGGTGGGCTCGTCGGCGATCAGCAGCGAGGGATTGCAGGCCAGGGCCTGGGCGATCACCACCCGCTGGCGCATGCCGCCGGAGAACTCGTGGGGGTAGCGCCTGAGCGCTTCCTTGGGATTAGGGATGCCAACCATCTCCAGCAGGTGCGCGGCCTGCTTTTTGGCCTCGCTTTTGCTGACCTTCTCATGGAACCGGCAGCACTCCCAGATCTGCTTGCCGATGCGCATGGTGGGGTTCAGGGCGGTCATGGCGTCCTGGAAGATAATGGCCGCCTTGTTGCCGCGGTAGCCGCGCCACTGCTTCTCCGTGTATTTCAGGATGTCCTCGCCCTCAAACAGCACCTGTCCTCCGGCCACCCTGCCGCCTACGACCTCGGTCAGGCCGATGAGGGCCCGGGCGGTGACAGACTTGCCGCAGCCGGATTCGCCCACCAGGGCCACGCATTCGTTCTCCCCGATGTCAAAGGAGATGCCCCGCACCGCCTTGACCGTGCCCAGACGGGTGGGAAATTCGATCCTGAGATCGCGCACTTCATATAAACTCATGCTTCTACCTCCTTGCCTTGGGATCGAGGGCCGTCCGCAGGGAATTGCCCAGCACATTGAAGCACAGCACCGTCAGCAGGATGCAGCAGCCGGGATAGACCGCCAGGATGGGCTTGGTGAGAATGTAGGTCTGGGCGTTCTCCAGCATGCCGCCCCAGGAGGCGTTGGGGATCTTGATGCCAAAGCCCAGGTAGCTCAGGGAGGACTCGGTGAGAATGGCGTTGGCGATGCTGTTGGTGGACGCCACCAGCACCGAGGAGGAGACGTTCTTCACCATATGCTTGAAGATGATCCAGGTCTTCCCCGCGCCCAGGCCCTTGGAGGCCAGGATGAAGTCCCGCTCCCGCAGGCTCAGCACCTCCGCGCGGACGATCCTGGCCACGCTCATCCAGGAGAAAAGGCTGATGGTCATCACCATCGTGGCCATGCCTGCGTTGAGGTAGACGTTCAGCGTGATGATGATCAGGAAGCTGGGCACCGCCATCAGGATATCCACAAAGCGCATCATCAGGGAGTCCACCAGTTTGCCGGAGGAGCCGCTGATGATGCCGTAGAGGGTGCCGAAGGAGATGGACACCAGCATGGCCAGGATGCCCACGGACAGGGACACCCGGCCGCCGTAGAGGATCCGGGTCAGGTAGTCCCGCCCGAAATTGTCGGTTCCGAACCAGTGCTGGGCGGAGGGATCCTCAAATTTGCTCAGCAGATCCACCGCATTGGGGTCATAGGGGGAGAGGGGCGCCAGGAGGGAGGCCAGGATGATAAACGCCAGGAAGGCGATGCTGAGCGCCAGGCCGGCGCGATGCATTCTCTTCTTTTTCATCCCCGTTTCCCTCCATACGCCTTGATCCGCGGATCAGCAACCGTGTACAGAAGGTCCGCAAGGAAGTTGCCCAGCACCAGAATGATGCAGGAGAGCATGGTCGTGCCCATGATCATGTTGTAGTCGCGGGAGTAGATGGCGCTCATACCGGTGGTGCCCAGTCCGGGCCAGCCAAAAATTGACTCCACGATATAGGCGCCGCTGACCAGGCTGCCCAGGTTCATCCCCACCAGGGTGATGATGGGCAGCAGGCAGTTTTTCAGCACGTGGTGGAAGAGGATATAGCCCCTGCCGGCCCCCTTGGAGATGGCGTTGAGCACATAGTCCTCGCCCAGCTGCTTGATGGTCTCGCTGCGGACATAGCGGGCATAGATGGAGACCTTGCCAATGCTCAGCACAAGGATGGGCATAATGGCGTGGGTGGCCAGGTCCCAGAAGGTATGTACGCCCGTGGTGCGCATGCCGGAGGAGGGCAGCCAGTGCAGCTTCAGGGCAAAGAGCACGATCAGCATGATGGCGAACCAAAAGGAGGGGATGGAAATGCCCAGGTAGCTGAAAAAGTTAACGATCTTATCAAAGATGGAATTTTGCTTATAGCCGGCCAGCATCCCCAGGGGGATCGCCACCGCCAGGGAAAACAGGATGGAAGCGCCCATCAGGCCGATGGTGGCGGGCAGCTTCTGCATGATCAGAGGGAACACCTTCGTCTTGGTGCTGGTGGAGATGCCGAAGTCGCCCTGCAGCACCCTGCCCAGCCAGCGCCCGTACTGGATGATGATGGGGTCGTTGTAGCCCAGCTCCGTTTTGAGCTGTTCATACTCCTCGTCCGTCATGTCCTGGGTGCGGTAGGAGGCGGCAGGATCGCCGGGGGCCAGGAAAACCAGGGAAAAGGAAAACACAGATACCAGGAAAATCACAGGGATAAAGAATAAGATTCGTGACAGAATATATTTTTTCATATATCTTTCTCTTCCGGAACAGCAATAACGCAGGGCAAATCCCTGCGTTATTGCATGCTGTTTCCTTACGCAACAAAGTACAGCTTCGTCAAATCCGTCATGCGGTCGGTATCCTCAAAGCCGCGGATATTGGTCTGGGAAGCAAAGACGCAATAGGTCTCGGCAAAGGGCACGCAGGACCAGCAGTCCTTCAGCGCGGCGTTCACCTGGTCGACCAGCTCCTGGCGCTTGGCGGGATCCTGCTCCTTGTCGATCTCCGTCCAGAGGTTGTTGACCTCCTCGGTGGTGTACATGTTGGCGCCGGACCGGGTGTTGTTGAAGAGGCCGCAGTAGTTGCCGGGATCGCCGCCCATGCCGTTGGCCATCAGGGAGATGTTGAAGGAATCCGTGGCGCGGAAGAAGGCGGTGAAGTAGCCGGAAGTCTCCATGCCCTCGACCTCGACCGTCAGGCCCACGGCCTGCAGCTGGCTCTGGATCATGACCGCCATGGCATCCTGGCCGACACGGGCGCTGTTGTAGATGATGCGGATGGTCTTGTCGGCCAGGCCGGTGGCCTCGATCAGCTCCTTGGCCTTGTCGATATCCTGCTCATAGTTCTTGGTGTCGGGGTTGTAGAACATGCTCTCGTGGGACTGGACAGAGTTGGCGACCACGCACAGCTTCTCGGAGCCATAGGTGCCCATCACGATATCTTCCAGGTTCAGGGCATAAATGATGGCCTGGCGGGCCTCCATGGTAGAGGTGGCCTCGGCGTTGGGGTTGATCTCCATGTAGCAGATGCGGGTGTCGTTGTAGGAGTTGATGTCGTAGACGCCTTCGTTCTCAAAGCTGGAGAGCGTCTCGGCGTTGCTGATGGTGTAGACGCTCAGCTCGCCGTTGCGGAAAGCCACCTCCTGGGTGCCGGTGTTGGCGATGCAGCGGATCTCCAGGGTGTCGATGTGGGCCTTGTCCAAGTAGTAGTTCTCGTTGCGCTTGAGCACGAGCTTCTCGCCTACAACGAAATCATCCTTCACAAAAGCGCCGGTGCCGACGCCCAGGTTGTTCTCATCGCAGGTCAGGACCTCCGCCACAGGAACATCCTTAAAGATATGCTCGGGCATGGCGTGGAGGTTGCCCAGCCGCTCGCCGAACATGTTGGAGGCTCTGACGATGGACACCTGGACGGTGAACTCGTCGATCTTCTCATAGGAGCAGAACTCGCCGTCCACCTTATAAGCGGCGGCCGCCTGAAGGGCGCCGCACTCGGGGTCGGCCATCCAATCCAGGGTGTAGATCACATCGTCGGCGGTGAACTGCTCGCCGTCATGCCAATACACGTCCTCGCGCAGCTTAACGGTGTACACGGTGCCGTCCTCAGAGACGTCGCAGGACTCCGCGATATAGAACTTCTTGGTGCCGTCCTTGTTCATCTTCCACAGGGGATCGTACAGGCTCTGGAACACCTGGCCGCCCTGGTCGGTGGAGTAGTTGTTGTACCAGGCCAGGGAGTTGATGGGCTCCTCGATGGCCATCACAAAGGTGCCGCCCTCCACCATCTGGGGCTCGGCAGAGGTCTGGTCGTCCGTCTGCTGGCTGTCGTTTTCGGAGGGCTGGCTGGTCTGGTCCTGGCTGCCGGAATTTCCGGCGCCGCCGTTGTCGGCGGTGTTGTTGCCGCAGGCCACCATGGTGAACGCCATCATCAGCGCCAGCAGCAGAGAAACTACTTTCTTCATAGTCTTTTCCTTTCTCATCTGTTTTCCATTGTTATGTATCATTGGCAGGAGCAACTCCCGTTATGACCATGTCTGATCAGCCCGCTTCCGCCCGCAGGCTCTCCTTCTTTCAAACGACAAACGACAATTTTGGGCAAATGCATTCTATACTTCCGTTTTTGCAAAGTCAACCAAATACATTCAGTATTTGGAATATTCATGCAACCCAAAACTTTCATAGTTTTTTTGAATGTCGCGCCGGCAGCGCCGGCAGCGGCAGGGCGTACCGGCGCCCTCCCCCTGCCGCCGCTCCCCGCGTCATGTATTCATTATTTTAAATATTTATAGATTTTCGCTCATCTATGCATTTTCTCTATTTATTTTTTTGCGCGGCTATTTGCGCTTTCTATATAACCCGTCCCTTTTATGGAAGCAAGCGATTTCCCTGTTTCCGTCTCCCTGTGCTACAATAAGACCAATTTCATCTGAATCGGAAAGGATGCTGACCATGCGTACTACCTCTCCCCTGCTCCAGCCTCTGAACGTTGGGGGCCTTACTCTGAAAAACCGCGTCATGTTCCCGCCCCTGACCACCGGCTACGAGGAGTGGGACGGCTCCATCGGCGAGCGCAGCCTCCATTTCTACGAACGGCTGGCAAAGGGCGGCGTGGGCTATGTGGTCCTCGGCGACGTGGCGCCGGTGAAAACCGTCTCCCCCACCCCCAAGCTCTTTGACGACAGCCAGATCCCCTCCTTTCAGGCCCTGGCCGACATCCTGCACCGGTACGACTGTAAGCTGGCGCTGCAAGTCTTCCACCCGGAGTACGATGTGTCGGAAGTGGGGCGGCTGGTGGATCTGAGCAGCGCCCTGGCCGCCGAGGCCAGAGCGGCGGAGGCAGCCGGGGACATGGCCGCCCATTCCGCCAAGCTGGCAGAGAGCCAGAAGGTCGGCGCGCAGGTCAGGGAAACGCTCAACTATGGCATGCAGCATTTTGCGTCCGAGGCGTCTGCCCAGGCCCTGGCGGACATCAGGACCTCCATGGTCTTGTGCGCCCGCCGGGCCCTTCGGGCCGGTGTGGACGCCATCGAGATCCATGGCGACCGCCTGCTGGGCGCGCTGTGCTCCCCCCTGCTCAACCACCGCTCTGACGCCTACGGCGGCAGCTTTGAAAACCGGGTGCGCTACGCCCTGGAGACGGTGGCCGCCATTCGGGAGGCCGTACCCGGCCTGATGATCGAGTACAAGCTGCCCCTGATCACTGTCAACGCCGACGGCAGCCTCCGGGGCAAGGGCGGTCTCATGGAGGAGGAGGCCGTCGCCTTCGCCAGGCTGCTGGAGAAGGCCGGGGTGGACATGATCCAGGCCGCCCAGGCAAATCACACCAGCAACAAGGGCGACACCGTCCCCCTCATGGGCGCCGTCCCCTACAGCTGGACCCTGCCCATCGCGGCAAAAATCAAAGAGGCCGTCTCCATCCCCGTGGCCACCGTGGGCCGTGTCCCGTCGGCGGAGGCCGGCGAGGAGATCCTCCGGGCGGGCAAGGCGGACGTGATCGGCTACGGCAGGAGCCTGCTGTGCGACCCCGACATCGCCAGCAAAACGGCCAGCGGCGAGCCCATCCGCCGGTGCCTGTACTGCAACATCGGCTGCATGAACGCCCTGACCAGCCGGAAGTATCTCTCCTGCGTGCTCAACGCGGAAAACGGCGACGAGGGGACCATCTTCATCCGGCCCGGCGGCGGCAGGAAGAAAGTCGTGGTGGCGGGGGCCGGCCTTGCGGGCCTGGAGGCCGCCCGGGTTGCCGCCAAGCGGGGTTATACCGTGACAGTCTACGACACCGCCGACAGGATAGGGGGCCAGATCAACCTGGCCGCCGCCAAGCCCGGAAGGGACGAGCTTCTCCGGGCCGTGGAGTACTACGAGGCCGCGCTGCCCGCCCTGGGCGTGGAGATCAGGCTGGGCAGGGCCTGTCCCGCCGAGGAAATGAACGCTGCCGACGCGGTGATCGCCGCTGTGGGCGCCAAGGGCGGCGGTTTCAGCGCCGAGGGCGTCACCGCGCCGGTATATTTCGTGGGCGACAGCGCCGGCGGCAAGGTCGCCGGCATCGCAAATGCCATCCGCACCGCCTACCACACAGCCAACAGCATCTAACTCTTTCGGCGCTGCGGGGCATTTGATCCAATTCGAGGCGGGCTCTGCCCCCTCGAGCTCTCCCCGTATCCTTTCTCTCCTTCCTGATCGATATCTGGTCTTTTGACAGGCTGAAGCGTCACAGCCGGGGGCGGTTTTGACCCGCCCCCGGCTGTGACGCTTTTTCACTTTTCTGATCCGCCCGCCGGCCGGGCCGAAGGGCCCCTTCCCGGAAAGCGGCCCGGGCCCCCTTTACAGCACAGGAAGCTCTGCGTCCCCCCACGGAAGGACCGAGGAGGTCTCCGGCTTGTCCGCAAGCATATTGATCAGCTTGAGGGCCGCAGTCTTTCCCAGCACATCCTTTGGATGGGAAAGAGAGCGGAAGTCGATCCCGGCAGGGATGAGGTCCGGGTTGATATTCTGGTCGAAGCTGGCAATGGCGCGGACGCCGTGCTCCCAATGCTTCAGATAGGAGCAGACAGTGGCGGCCACCTGGTCGTTATAGCAGACGATGGCCGAGCAGTCCGTAAGCAGGCTGCCGGACGACAGAACCTTCCTGAAGTACTGGTTCGTCTCCGTTGTGAACCACAGGAAATTGGTGTCGTTGTACTCTACATGATGATCCACCAGGGCGGAGATCGTCCCTGAGAACCGGTTGATGCCCTGGGCGTCGTCGCTCTTGAAAATGCAGCCTATTGATTTGTGCCCCTTCGAAATCAAATGCTCCGTCAGCTGATAGCCGCCGTTGAAATCATCGGTGACGACGGAGACGATGCGCTCCTCCTCCAGGCCGGGATAGATGCTGTTGATAAAAACGATGGGGACCCCCTGCCTGGCCAGCTGCTGGTAATAGGCTGCGTTGGGGTTGGGCAGGGCCGCCTTTGTGCCCTCGACGATGATCCCGGCCACCGGATGCTGGAGGATATTCTGGAGGATCGCCCGTTCCGCCGAGATGCTGTTGTTGGTCGTGCTGATCTCAATGGTGTACCCATTCTCCACCGCCGCCTGGCTGATCCCCCGCAGGATCGACGGGAAAATGTATTCGCTGAAATAGGTCGTAATGACGGCAATGCGTCTGTTTTCGGGGGAGCGGTTCCCGGCGGAGGCGATAAACGACCCGCTGCCCTGCACGCTGTAAATAAAGCCGTCCCGCCGCAGCATCTCAAGGGCCTGGCGGACGGTCTGGCGGCTCATCCCGTAGCCCTCCGCCATGGCGTTCTCGGTGGGGAGCTGTTTCCCGGGCGTGAGAACGCCTTTTGTGATCTGCTCCCGCAGAACATTATATAGTTGTATGTATTTCTTCAACGCGATCCGCCCCCGATCCAGTCAAAAGGCGCTGGCTTCCCGGTTTATTCCCGTGCCAGGCCCCAATTTTTTGTGAAAATTTTACCACAACGCCGGACAAATTGCAAGACCAACCTTCAATTTGTCCGTATATTTTTTTAAATTCATCTTGTCTTTAAATACAACTATAGGATTTTATGTGCATAAATCAGCCAAAAATTTCGTTATTTTTGATGATTTTATCGGTCAACATAACATTAATATTGACAAGTTGTCCCAAAACATAGATAATTGTTCCCATGGAAGGTACAAATGACGCTGACAAGTAGGGGTGTGAAATGATGGACAGACAACCAATTCTGCGCGCGGCAGGGATCAATAAGAACTTCGGCCCGACGAGAGCTCTCATTGACGTCGACTTCCTGCTCTGCCGCGGAGAGGTGCATGGGCTGATCGGCGAAAACGGATCCGGCAAATCCACCTTCTCCAGCATCGTTGCCGGCGCCCAGAGCGCGGACAGCGGCAGCTTTGAGCTGAAAGGCAAGGACTACGTGCCCCGCAACATGGTGGACGCCCAGAACCGCGGGGTCGGCATGGTGGTCCAGGAACAGGGCACCATCGGCAACATCACCGTGGCGTCCAACGTGTTCACCGGACGTCTGGAGGAGTTCACCAAGTTTGGCTTCATCAATATGAAGGAGGTCACAAAGCGGGCCCAAGCGATCCTCAACGACATCGGCGCCGGGGATATCGACGCGGGCGCCATGACCTCCACCCTGAACTTTGAGGACAGGAAGATTGTCGAGATCGCCCGCGTCATGGTGGCAGATCCCGATATCCTCATTGTGGACGAAACCACCACCGCCCTGGCCATGAAGGGCCGGAAAATTTTGTACAACCTGATCGAGAAGTTCCGGAGCAGCGGCAAGGCCGTCATCTTCATCTCCCACGATCTGGACGAGCTGATGACGGTGTGCAACATTGTCACCGTCCTGCGCGACGGCCGGATCATCCAGTCCCTGACCGGGGACGAGATCACCCAGGACAACATGCGCAGGCTCATGGTGGGCCGGGAGTTCTCCGACCACTACTTCCGGAGCGACTTTGACTGCACCTACGAGGACGAGGTGGTCCTGGACGCCCGGCAGATCACCTACGGGCCCTTTACCAACATCGACCTCCAGCTCCACAAAGCGGAGATCCTGGGCCTGTGCGGCCTGTCCGACTGCGGCATGCATGAGTTGGGTAAGGTCCTCTTCGGTATCGAAAAGCCCATCACCGGCAAGGTGACGCTCCCCCAAACCGGGGCCCAGGTGAAGGACCCCCACTTCGCCGTCAGGCACGGCATGGGCTATCTCTCCAAAGACCGTGACAGGGAATCCGTCATCCTGAACGCCAGTATTCAAGATAACATCGAACTGCCCTCCATGCATCTGTTGAAGGGGCCCCTGGGCTATATCTCCTCCAAGGCCGAGAAAAAGCTGGCCCAGGAACAGATTGACGTGCTGAAGATCAAGTGCCGCGGCCCTGGGCAGCGCCTGACCGAGCTCTCCGGCGGCAACAAGCAGAAGGTGGTCTTCTCCAAATGGCTGGGCTGCGGCAGCGATATCCTGATCCTGGACTGCGCCACCCGCGGGATCGACGTGGGCGTCAAGGCCGCCATTTACCGGCTGTTGGAGGATATGAAGGCCAAGGGCAAGTCCATCGTCCTGATCTCCGAGGAGCTGCCGGAGATGATCGGCATGTGCGACCGGATGCTGGTGATGAAGGACGGCGAGATCACCGCCGAGTTCCGGCGCAGCAGGGACCTGACCGAGTCGGATATTATCAAATACATGATAGGGAGCGTGACGAGCGATGTCAGCACAAACTAAACCAGTACTGGACATGGACGAGATGCTTCTCAGGAAGGCCCGCCGCAAGGATATGCTGATGACGGCGCTCCCCTTCGCCGGGCTGGCCCTGACCGTCCTTATCCTGACCATCGCCACCGGCGGGCTGCTGCTCTCCAGCGGCAACCTGGTCAACATCATGAACCAGTGTTTCACCACGGCCATCGTCGGCATCGGCGCCAGCTTTGTCTACGCCCGGGGCGGCATGGACTTCTCCCTGGGGCCCAGCTGCGGCGTGGCCCAGCTGGTCTGCGTCGCTGTCATCACCCGGGCCGGCCTGCCCCTCTGGGTGGGCATGATAGCGGCCGTTGCGGTGGCCGTCGCCAGCACCATGATCGTGGGCCTCGGCTCCGACTGTCTGCATCTGCAGCCCTTTATCGTATCCCTGTGCGTGCGCAGCGCCTGTACCGGCATCCTGGTGGTGGGCTGCAACGCCCTGGGCAAGAACATCCGCGTCCCCCTGGACACCTTCGGCGTCCTCAACAACGACGTTTTGAAGGTCGCCGTCCTTCTGGTGATGCTGGCGGGCGGCTGGTACCTCTTTGAAAAGACGAGCCTGGGCAAGGAGCAGAAAGCCATCGGCGGCAACGTGGTGACAGCCCGGCAGTCCGGCATCCGCTCCAGGAGGGGCGTGGTGCTCAGCCACCTGATTCTGGGCGTCTGCGTGGGGATCGCGGCCTGTTTCCAGATGGTGCGCGCCGGCTCGGTTTCCTCCCAGTCCGGCAGCGGCCTGGAGTTCAATATCATGATCGCCCTGGCCCTGGGCGGCTTCCCCATGGCGGGCGGCGCGTCGGCCAAGATCCGCTCCACCATCATCGGCGTGCTCACCATCACCTTCCTGACCAACGGCCTGACCCTGGCAGGGATGGACAGCACCTATATCAACCTGGTGAAGGGCCTGCTGTTTATCCTGATCGTGGCGGTCTCCTACGACCGCTCCAACCTCAAGCAGGTCGTGTTCATGTAATACGTATGGTTTGGCCGTGCGGCCTTACTCATAAATTTTCAAATTTTGGAGGACAGTCTATGAAACGCTTTTTGAGTTTACTTCTGGCCCTGGTGCTGGCGCTGTCTCTGGCCGCCTGCGGGCAGGGCGGCAACAACGGGGATTCCGGTTCCGGCAGCTCCGGCTCCCTCTCCAACCAGGGCACCTCCGGCACCACCGGCACCGAGGCTACCCAGGGCTTCCAGTTCCCCTCCGACCTCCCCGCCAAGAAGGTGGGCGTCATCGGCGTTTTCACCGGCAACGAGCTGTACATCCAGTGGAAGTCGAACATCTCCTCCCTGGGCGAGAAGTTCAATATTGAATTTCAGTTTGTGGAGCCCGGCAGCACAGAGGAGTACACCACCGCCACGGAGAACCTGTGTACCGCCGGCGTGGACGGCATCATCTCCCAGGGCACGAGCGAGTCCATGCTCCAGGTCGCCCAGGAGTATGGCGTCCCGGTCGTTGGCTACTGCTCGACCTACACCCAGGAGCAGATGGACGCCTTCGCCCAGTACGATAACTTTATGGGCATGATCACCGAGGACGACACGATAGCCGCCGAGCACGCCGCCGAGTCCATGTATGAGGCGGGCTGCCGCAATGTGGCCGTAGCCGGTATCACCAAGGGTATGAGCGAGATGATGGACAACCGGGCCGACTACTTCATCAGGCGGTTTGAGGAGCTGGGCGGGACCATTGTTGCCGAGGACTACAGCCTGATGGGATTTGCCGACTCCATCTCCTCCTTTGCCGCCGCCCACCCCGAGATGGACGGGATCTTCTCCGTCATCCTCAACGAGAGCGTGTTCCAGGCCGTTACCACCGAGGGCCTCGTTGGCCAGGTCAAGCTGGCCGGTTTCGATATGTCCGACAGCTGCGACCAGTTCTTTGAGAGCGGCGATCTGGTCTTCGCCTGCACCGGCCAGCAGGCCACCATCGTCACCGCCTTCGCCCCCCTGTATAACTACATGTACGACGGCACCTACCTGGTCCCCGACCGGTCCCAGATGGTCTCCCGCGCCTTTGTGGAGATCCACAACGCCCAGGAGTGCCAGGACTACAACGACTATGTCCGCTTCTCCACCTGCTACTCCCCCGAGGAGATCGGCTACATGATCGTGGGCTTCAACCCCGAGTACACCTTCGAGGAGTACCAGGCCATGCACATGGCTTTCTCCATCGAGGACGTCAAGAGCCGCACGGTCCAGTAAACCCTTTTCGCCCCTTTCGCTTTTCCCAACTGCGCGCAAATCTATGAATGGCAGGTGTGATTTATGTCGTCAAGAACCAAGGATTTCTTTATCAGGGCCCTTAAGACGCTGGCTTTCCCCTTTGTGGTGTGCCTGTTCTTCGGGATCGCCACGGGCGGGAGGCTCTTCACGGCGAGGTCCATCCTCGTCATACTGCGGCAGTCCGTCCTGCCCGCGATCATCATTATGGCGATGATGCCCAACCTCTCCCTGGGCCTTATGGACTTCTCGATCGGCGCTGTTGTGACCGCATCTGCCATCATTGCCGGAAACCTGATGAATATGACGGGGACAGGGCTCGTGGGCCTGATCGTTTTTTCCCTGCTGTCGGCCGTGCTGCTCACCAGCCTGACGGGCTTTCTCAACAACAAGCTCCAGGTGCCCATCCTGGTGGTGGCCCTGGGCTTGACCCTGGTGTATGAGGCGCTGCCCACCCTCCTCTTCCCGGAGAACAACTCCGCCATTATCAAGGTGCAGTACGCGGTGCTGGCCCAGTCCCCCTATATCTTCATTGTCTTCGGCGTGGCCTTTGTGCTGTACTATGTACTGACCAACAAGACCGCCTATGGACACAACATCCGCGCCCTGGGCGGCAACAGCGAACTGGCCACCCGGGCGGGGCTGAAGGTGGAACGGATCAAGCAGCTGAGCTTTACCTTCAGCGGCGTGTTCGCCGGCATCGCCGCCGCCCTCTACATGTCCAGCAGCGGCCAGGTCAACACCCCCGCCGCATTCGGCTCCATGGGCACCGTGATGGACGCCTTCCTGGGTCTGTTTCTGGGGATGTTCCTCTCCCGTTTCTGCGACGCCGCTGTGGGCATCGTCATTGCGGTGGTGACGATGACTGTCCTCTCTAACGGTATGCTCAACATGGGCATCGACGCCACCTATCGGGACATCGTCAAGAGCATCGTGCTGTTCTTCCTGCTGGCCTTCTCCGGCAACCAGCCCTACTTTGTCGCGTGGCGTCAAAATCTGCTCCGGGCTGAAAAAGCCAACGAGGCATATCAGAAGAAGCTATCCGCGCAGTAAGAATTGGAATATTATAATATTATAGTGGAGGATTTATCATGGCGAACTATCTGATCAACTATCTGGACAGGCAGTCCCATATCAACAAGAATATCTACGGCCATTTCTGCGAGCACCTGGGCCGCCTGGTCTATGACGGCATCTGGGTGGGCAAGGGATCCCCCATCCCCAATGTAAACGGCGTGCGCAAGGACGTGGTGGACGCCCTCAAGCAGATCCGCGTGCCCATCATGCGCTGGCCCGGCGGCTGCTTCGCCGACACCTACCACTGGAAGGACGGTGTTGGCCCCCAGGAGAAGAGAAAGCCCATCGCCAACCGGTACTGGGGCGGCGGCCTGGAGGACAACAGCTTCGGTACAGACGAGTTTTTGGCGCTGTGCGAGGAGATCGGCTGCGGCGCCTACCTCAGTGGCAACCTGGGCAGCGGCACCATCCAGGAGATGGTGGAGTGGGTGGAGTACATCCGGGACGATCTGAACACCCCCATGGCCCAGCTCCGGCGGGAGAACGGCCGGGACAAGCCCTATAAACTGGAGGCCTTCGGCATCGGCAACGAGGTCTGGGGCTGCGGCGGCCAGATGCGTCCTCAATACTATGCCGACCAGTACCGCCAGGCGGCCCACTTCATCAATACCGCTATCGGTAGTGGTATGACCGCCATGCTCAACGGCGGCCCCGCCGACAAGACCCTTATGATTGCCTCCGGCCCCAACCACGAGGACTACCACTTCACCGAGGAGTTCATGAAGGGCCTCACCGCGGACAGCTACATGTTCAACGCCTCCAGCGGCAAGCTGATGGCGGACGGCCTTTCCCTCCATTATTACACCTTCCCCGGCGTGCTGGATACATCGGGCGGGCTCTTCGCCGCCATGCCCACCGCCGACCAGTTTGAGGAAGCCCAGTGGTATCAGCTGCTGAGCACCACGGCAAAGATCGATGAGATCATCACCCGCCACGACAACATCATGTCCCACTACGATCCCAAGAAGACGGTGGGCCTGATGGTGGACGAGTGGGGCGCCTGGTACAGGACCGAGCCC
Source organism: uncultured Oscillospiraceae bacterium (assembly GCA_902373635.1). Classification (GTDB taxonomy): domain Bacteria; phylum Bacillota; class Clostridia; order Oscillospirales; family Oscillospiraceae; genus Pelethomonas. Next base: position 44,328 of record CABKMV010000001.1, on the reverse strand, counting down.
GGCACCAACCCCGCCCATCTCTTCCAGCAGAACACCATGCGGGACGCCGTCCTCGCCGCCATCAACCTCAATGTGTTCAATAAGCACTCCGACCGCGTGCATCTGACCACCATCGCCCAGATGGTCAACGTGCTGCAGTCCATCATCCTGACCGAGGGCGACAAGATGGTCCTGACCCCCACCTACCACGTCTACGACATGTACAAGGATCATCAGGACGCCACCCTCCTGGGCTCCTTCGTGGAGAAAAAGAAGGTGGGCGTCGGAAGCGACCTGGTGGACAACATCTTCGAGTCCTGCTCTGTCGACGCCCAGGGCGACATGCTCTGCACCCTCTGCAACACCTCCATTGACACCGCCGAGACCATCGACGCCACGGTATATGGTACCGGGCTCAAGGGCATTGAGGCCACGATTCTCTGCGCCGATCCCCACGCGAAGAACACCTTCGAGTCCCCCGACACGGTGGCCGTCAAGCCCTGGAAGGCCCAGCTCACCGACAAGGGCTTCCAGGTCGAGCTCCCCGCCGCCTCCGTTGTCAGCCTGAAGCTGAGGGCCCGCTGATGGTTTCCCGGCAGTGTACCTGGTGCAGGTTCGCGCAGGAGTTTTACGCCAGGGACATGGCTGAGGAATTGACGTCGTATCTTGAATCGCTCCCCCCTGAAATAAAGGTCGATCGCCAGGAACACCAGCGGCGCCTCGCGATCTGCAGCAAATGCGACGGCAACGCCGGCGGTCTGTGCCGCTACTGCGGATGCTATATCGCGGCGCGGACAGTTAAAAAAGCCCTGGCGTGTCCGCACCCCGGCGGGGAGAGGTGGCCCAGATACACTGGCAGCGGCCAGACCGAGGACTTATGTCCAGCAACGGCCAGGTCAACACCCCCGCCGCCTTCGGCTCCATGGGCACCGTGATGGACGCCTTCCTGGGCCTGTTTCTTGGGATGTTCCTGTCCCGCTTCTGCAACGAGGCCGTGGGCATCGTCATCGCGGTGGTGACGATGACCGTCCTCTCCAACGGCATGCTCAACATGGGCATCGACGCCACCTACCGCGACATCGTCAAGAGCATCGTGCTGTTCTTCCTGCTGGCCTTCTCCGGCAACCAGCCCTACTTTGTCGCGTGGCGTCAAAATCTGCTCCGGGCTGAAAAAGCCAACGAGGCATATCAGAAGAAGCTATCCGCGCAGTAAGAATTGGAATATTATAATATTATAGTGGAGGATTTATCATGGCGAACTATCTGATCAACTATCTGGACAGGCAGTCCCATATCAACAAGAATATCTACGGCCATTTCTGCGAGCACCTGGGCCGCCTGGTCTATGACGGCATCTGGGTGGGCAAGGGATCCCCCATCCCCAATGTAAACGGCGTGCGCAAGGACGTGGTGGACGCCCTCAAGCAGATCCGCGTGCCCATCATGCGCTGGCCCGGCGGCTGCTTCGCCGACACCTACCACTGGAAGGACGGTGTTGGCCCCCAGGAGAAGAGAAAGCCCATCGCCAACCGGTACTGGGGCGGCGGCCTGGAGGACAACAGCTTCGGTACAGACGAGTTTTTGGCGCTGTGCGAGGAGATCGGCTGCGGCGCCTACCTCAGTGGCAACCTGGGCAGCGGCACCATCCAGGAGATGGTGGAGTGGGTGGAGTACATCCGGGACGATCTGAACACCCCCATGGCCCAGCTCCGGCGGGAGAACGGCCGGGACAAGCCCTATAAACTGGAGGCCTTCGGCATCGGCAACGAGGTCTGGGGCTGCGGCGGCCAGATGCGTCCTCAATACTATGCCGACCAGTACCGCCAGGCGGCCCACTTCATCAATACCGCTATCGGTAGTGGTATGACCGCCATGCTCAACGGCGGCCCCGCCGACAAGACCCTTATGATTGCCTCCGGCCCCAACCACGAGGACTACCACTTCACCGAGGAGTTCATGAAGGGCCTCACCGCGGACAGCTACATGTTCAACGCCTCCAGCGGCAAGCTGATGGCGGACGGCCTTTCCCTCCATTATTACACCTTCCCCGGCGTGCTGGATACATCGGGCGGGCTCTTCGCCGCCATGCCCACCGCCGACCAGTTTGAGGAAGCCCAGTGGTATCAGCTGCTGAGCACCACGGCAAAGATCGATGAGATCATCACCCGCCACGACAACATCATGTCCCACTACGATCCCAAGAAGACGGTGGGCCTGATGGTGGACGAGTGGGGCGCCTGGTACAGGACCGAGCCCGGCACCAACCCCGCCCATCTCTTCCAGCAGAACACCATGCGGGACGCCGTCCTCGCCGCCATCAACCTCAATGTGTTCAATAAGCACTCCGACCGCGTGCATCTGACCACCATCGCCCAGATGGTCAACGTGCTGCAGTCCATCATCCTGACCGAGGGCGACAAGATGGTCCTGACCCCCACCTACCACGTCTACGACATGTACAAGGATCATCAGGACGCCACCCTCCTGGGCTCCTTCGTGGAGAAAAAGAAGGTGGGCGTCGGAAGCGACCTGGTGGACAACATCTTCGAGTCCTGCTCTGTCGACGCCCAGGGCGACATGCTCTGCACCCTCTGCAACACCTCCATTGACACCGCCGAGACCATCGACGCCACGGTATATGGTACCGGGCTCAAGGGCATTGAGGCCACGATTCTCTGCGCCGATCCCCACGCGAAGAACACCTTCGAGTCCCCCGACACGGTGGCCGTCAAGCCCTGGAAGGCCCAGCTCACCGACAAGGGCTTCCAGGTCGAGCTCCCCGCCGCCTCCGTTGTCAGCCTGAAGCTGAGGGCCCGCTGATGGTTTCCCGGCAGTGTACCTGGTGCAGGTTCGCGCAGGAGTTTTACGCCAGGGACATGGCTGAGGAATTGACGTCGTATCTTGAATCGCTCCCCCCTGAAATAAAGGTCGATCGCCAGGAACACCAGCGGCGCCTCGCGATCTGCAGCAAATGCGACGGCAACGCCGGCGGTCTGTGCCGCTACTGCGGATGCTATATCGCGGCGCGGACAGTTAAAAAAGCCCTGGCGTGTCCGCACCCCGGCGGGGAGAGGTGGCCCAGATACACTGACAGCGGCCAGACCGAGGACTGACGAAAAGCGAGGAGGTAATCTGCCGTTTGCCTTCTCGCTTTTCTGGTCCTTATATGCTATGATGACACGCTATTTGCTATTTGTTGATAAGGAAATGATCAGATGAACACACGTACAAAACAGATCATTACCAGCCCCCATTTTTTGGGTATAGAGCTGGGCTCCACCCGGATCAAGGCGGTAGCCATTGACGAGGCCTACCGGCCCGTGTCCAGCGGGGACTACACCTGGGCATCCAGCTATGAAAACGGCGTGTGGACCTACTCCCTGGAGGAGGTATGGACCGGGCTGAAAGCCGCGCTGTCCGCCATGGAACGCCGGGACTGCATCGCCGCCATGGGCGTCTCCGCCATGATGCACGGCTACCTGGCCTTCGATGCAGACTGGAACCTGCTGGTACCCTTCCGCACCTGGCAGAACACCATGACCGGCCAGGCGGCGGCGGAGCTGACGAAGCTCTTCGGCTTCAACATCCCCCAGCGCTGGAGCGTCGCCCACCTCTACCAGGCCATTCTGGGCGGCGAGGCGCACGTCCCCCGGATCGCCCACATCACCACCCTGGCGGGCTATGTCCACCATGCGCTTACCGGCGTCAACGCCGTGGGGATCGGCGAGGCCAGCGGCATGTTCCCCATTGATTCGGAGAAGCTGTGCTATGATGGGGTGATGCTGGAACAATTTGACCGGCTGACCGCCTCCCTGGAGTTGCCGTGGAAGCTGCGGGACATCCTGCCGGAGGTCCTTCCGGCGGGGGAGAACGCCGGGGTTCTTACACCCCAGGGCAGCAAACTTCTGGGCGGCCTGCTGCCCACCGGCATTCCCTTCGCCCCGGCGGAGGGGGACGCGGGCACCGGCATGGCCGCCACCAACTCGGTGGCCCCCCGGACCGGCAACGTCTCCGCCGGCACCTCCATCTTCTCCATGGTGGTGCTGGAGCGCCCCCTGGAGAAGGTCCACGAGGAGATCGACATCGTGACCACCCCCACCGGCAGGCCCGTGGCCATGGTCCACTGCAACAACTGCACCAATGATACCAATGCCTGGGCCGCTGTTTTTCAGGAAGCGGCGCAGCTGTTTGGCGCCTCTCCCTCCGCCGGGGAACTGTACACCAAGCTGTATCAGAAGTCCCTGGAGGGGGAACCTGACTGCGGCGGCGTCTTCGTGTGCAACTATCTGGCTGGGGAGGGCGTCACCCACATGGACGCCGGCCGTCCCATGGTGGCCCGCCGCCCAGACAGCCATTTCACCCTGGCCAACCTCTTCCGGGCCATGCTCTACTCCACCATGGCGACGCTGAAGATCGGCATGGACATCCTGGCGGAGGAGCAGGTCGCCATCGACTCCCTCACCGGCCACGGGGGCCTCTTCAAGACCCCCGTTGTGGGCCAGCGGTATCTGGCCGCCGCCTGCAGCGCGCCGGTAAAGTGTATGGAGACGGCGGGGGAGGGCGGCCCCTGGGGCATGGCCCTGCTGGCGGCCTATATGGCAAACCGGGCGGAGGGGGAGAGCCTGGAGGACTATCTGGAGCACAGAGTCTTCGCCGGCTCCCAGAGCACCGTGGAGACGCCCCGAAGCGGCGACGCGGCGGGCTTCAACGCCTTCCTGACGCGGTACAAAGCAGGCCTCGCCGTGGAGCGGGCCGCTGTGGATTCTTTATAATAAGAGGTGAATCGCTATGCAGAAACACAGAGAATTTTGGTTTGTTGTGGGCAGTCAGTTCCTGTACGGCCCGGAGGTGCTGGAGATCGTGGAGGGCCGCGCCAGGGAGATGGCTGCGGAGCTGAGTAAGGCGCTGCCCTACCCCCTGGTCTACAAGGTCACGGCCAAGACCAACCAGGAGATCGCCGGCGTGGTGAAGGAGGCCAACTACAGCGACGCGTGCGCGGGCATCGTCACCTGGTGCCACACCTTCTCCCCCAGCAAGATGTGGATCAACGGCTTCGCCAATCTCCAGAAGCCCTACTGCCACTTCGCCACCCAGTACAACCGGGAGATCCCCAACGAGGAGATCGACATGGACTTCATGAACCTGAACCAAGCCGCCCACGGGGACCGGGAGCACGGCTTCATCGCCGCCCGGCTGCGGATGCCCCGGAAGGTCATCGCCGGCTACTGGCAGGACGAGGAGGTCCGCAGGCGGCTGGGCGACTGGATGCGCGCCGCCGTGGGCGCGGCCGTCTCCAGGGAGATGAAGGTCATGCGCTTTGGGGACAACATGCGTGAGGTGGCCGTCACCGAGGGCGACAAGGTGGAGGTCCAGGCCAAGCTGGGCTGGCAGGTAAACACCTGGGCCGTGGGCGATCTGGTGAAGGAGATGAACGCCGTCACCGAGGCGGAGATCGACGAAAAGATGGCGGAGTACGAAGCGAAGTACACCGTCGCCACCGACAAGACCGACCACATCCGCTACCAGGCCCGGGAGGAGATCGCCATCCAGAGGATGCTGGACGCCGAGGGCTGCCTGGCCTTCTCCAACACCTTCCAGGACCTCTACGGCATGGAGCAGCTGCCGGGCCTCGCCAGCCAGAACCTCATGGCCCAGGGCTACGGCTACGGCGGCGAGGGCGACTGGAAGGTGGCGGCCATGACCGCCATCATGAAGGCCATGGGCGAAAACGGCAACGGCGCGTCCCTCTTCATGGAGGACTACACCTATAACCTGGCGGAGGGCCGGGAATACAGCCTGGGCGCCCACATGCTGGAGGTCTGCCCCTGCTGCGCCGCAGAAAAGCCCCGGATCGAGACCCACCACCTGGGGATCGGCATGAACGAGAAGGACCCCGCCCGTCTGGTGTTCGAGGGCAAGGAGGGGGACGCCATCGTGGTCAGCCTCATCGACATGGGCGGCCGTCTGCGCCTCATCTGCCAGGATATCCACTGCGTCAAGCCCATCCTGCCCATGCCCAACCTGCCGGTAGCCCGGGTGATGTGGCAGGCGGAGCCCAGCCTCACCACCGGCGTGGAGTGCTGGATCACCGCCGGCGGCGCCCACCACACCGTCCTCTCCTACGACGTCACGGCGGAGATGATGAAGGACTGGGCCCGGATGATGGACATCGAGTTCGTCCACATCACCAGGGATACCACGGTGGAGAGCCTGGAGCACGACCTGTTCCTCAGCGATCTGGCCTGGAAGCTGAAGTGAGGGGGCCCGCCATGCTGGAAGAACTGAAACGGCAGGTCTGCGAGGCCAACCTCCTGCTGCCGAAATACGATCTTGTCACCTTCACCTGGGGCAACGTGTCCGGGGTGGACCGGGAGCGGGGCCTGATGGTCATCAAGCCCTCGGGGGTGGAGTACGGCGATATGACACCCGACGACATGGTGACAGTCGATCTGCGCACCGGGGCGCGGGTGGAGGGCAGGTGGAAGCCCTCCAGCGACACGGACACCCATCTGGCCCTGTACCGGGCGTTCCCCGGCCTGGGCGGCATTGTCCACACCCACAGCCGCTGGGCCACCACCTTTGCCCAGGCAGGGCGTGGCATCCCCGCCATGGGCACCACCCAGGGGGACTACTTCTACGGCGACGTCCCCTGCACCCGGAAGATGACCCCGGAGGAGATCGCCGGGGCCTACGAGCTGGAGACGGGGCATGTCATTGTGGAGACCTTCCAGTCCAGAGGGCTGGACCCCATGCAGATCCCCGCCGTGCTGGTTCACAGCCACGGCCCCTTCGCCTGGGGGACCGACCCTTACAATGCGGTCCACAACGCGGTGGTGCTGGAGGAGTGCGCCTTCATGGACTGGCACGCCATGGTCATCAACCCCAGCGCCGGCCGCATGCAGCAGGAGCTGCTGGATAAGCACTACCTCCGCAAGCACGGCCCCGGCGCCTACTATGGGCAAAACTAGACAGGGTGCGGATCGGCAGCCTGTCCCGGATACAACAACTATTTTATAAAGAGGGCCGCACTCTCTTTTAAGAGTGCGGCCCTCTTTATGCTTTTGCTCTTTATCCCCGGTTCTGCTTCCCGGCAACCCCCTTCAGCGCCAGCGCCCAACAGGGCGCTGGTTCCTGTGGGGGCAAGCCATATGGCTCATCACATGACAATCATTTGCCCCATTTTAAACATGCATCCCGGGAGATAGAGGCGCTGTTGAAAACCGCCGGTATTAAGACGGGGTGTTACACCTCAGTTTCCGCAAGCAGCCTGTACTGCTGCCCGAAGTGCATATCCCGCTCATAGCGGTATCCGCTGGGATACGGCCTTGGGAAAGATATCTTCACAACATAGGTCGTTGGAATGTAATATATCTCCACCGTGTCCTCCTCCACGCCGAAAAGCGCGGAAATGGTCTTGGCACAAATCTTTTGGGAATCTGCTACCTGCTGATATTCCCGTTCTCCTTCACAAAATATTTCGCATGTCACCCAAAATGGCCCCGCATTTTTTGTGCGGATATACTTCGCAACTTCTCTCAGCTTCGCCATGGCGCACCTCCTACTCCTCGATATACTTGATACGGACCAACTCCAGCGGATCGTCAATCTCCACCACATGGTGGAGCACAAATTCGTAGACCGGTCCGCGCGGTGTATCAGCGGGAGAAAATGGGAAGGCAAAGGTCGGAAGCAGGTCTTTCGCGCTCGTCACATCCACCGGAAAATGCAGCAGATACGGGTTAAATTCTTTTGCCACCATAGTTGCGATTTCCTGCGTGTCCGCCGTGACCGTCAGCAGAACGCCCATTTCTCTCGGGGCAACGCCGGCCTCCTCTGCGGTTCTCGGCACAACGGCGTTGTAGCCGTAGCACTTGAAATCATAGGAATATGTGCCGCGGTCAAAGCCATGCCGGTCCAAAATACCCTGCACATGCTGGCTCATATTTCCGATCCAGTGTTGCGGGTCTGCCAGAACCTCTCTGTCCGCAACACCGACCAGAGAAATGCTCTGATATCCGACCAGCCTTGCGCCCTCGAGCTTCATGGTATACTTCTTCGCGTGTTCAAAGCGGCTCCCTGTCACACGGCAGGCGCTCTCTGTTATCTGGGTGTAGACCGCCTGGTCCGTCAGGAAGCTGCCGGCGGGCTCAGTCAGGCGGAATGGATTGGTGTTCTCATAGAGGAGATGAGCAGAGACCGTATAGGGCGTACATTTCGCGCCGGGCACAGTGGGATAGACTGTGAAGCCCTCTTCATCGACCTCCAGCATAACGCAGATGCCGGAGGTATCTGCGCACTGCGGGCCGCATTCCGTCACCTTAGCCCCGTGCCAGCAGGCGCCCTCGTGCATCCCCTTCATGAGGGGGTAGGCCGCAATGATCGCCGTGTCTGTGGACCTCCCTGCCAGCACAATATCCGCGCCGTTTTTCATGGCCTCAATAAACGGCTCCGCCCCCATCAGCCCTACAATATTGCTGCAGGAGGAAAATGTATCCCGGCTGATCGCGGGGGCGCCCGGAAGGGCATGGATCCTGCCCGTATCAAATTTTTCCTCCAGTGTTTTAGGATCCATCTGAGAGGAGATGACGGCAATCTTTCCGTGGAGACCGTGCCGCCCCATGACCTTCTTTGTCAGCTCTACAAACACCTCCACAGAGGAGTCCGTGCCGCAGGTGCCGCAGGTGCCGATGAGGAGGGGAATGCGGTTTTCCAGCGCCGCTGTGACCGTCAGCTCAAGATCATGCTCAATGGACTTCTGGGAGTACTTGCAGATCCCATTGGCAAGATAGGCCGGGCCGGAATCCGTGGAGCCGGCATCCGCGGCAATGCAGTCGGGATGCATCGCCATGCCAAGGCGGAACGCCTCGTCATCTATGCCGCACCCGATTGCTCCGCAGGGAATCAGAACCTTACTGGTATTCATACGCGCACCTCCTAATCAATGCTGGTCGATATAGCGGCAGGCGCTCAGCGCGGCGACAGCGCCGTCGGCCACCGCTGTGGTAAGCTGCCGGACGGTTTTCCGCCTGCAGTCGCCCGCGGTATAGACGCCCTCCGTCCCTGTCAGGCAGCTCTCGTCAGATGCATAGTAACCCTGCTCATCCAGCTCCGCCACCTCGGCAAAGGCCGCGTTGTTTGGAACCAATCCTACTGCCAGGAAGCATCCGTCGCAGGTTCGTTCTGAGAGCGTCCCGTCTACCTCGCTCTTTATACGCAGGCCCTTGAGGGCTCCTCCCTCGGTCAGATAGGCGTCCACCACCGAGGAATATATGATCTGCACATTCGGCTTTTCCTCTAGAATATCGATGAGCCGCTGCTCACCGGTCAGAAACGCGAGATTCTGGACAATCACGACCTCCTTTGCAAGGTCCGCAAGCATTACCGCCTCCTGCAGCGCGGTGTTGCCTCCTCCAATAATTGCCGCTGTCTTGCCCTGATAGAGGTTCCCGTCGCACACGACACAAAAATGGACGCTGTGCCCGATGAGTTCCCCCTCCCCCGAAAGTCCAAGGGTCCTGTGTTTCACGCCATTTGCAAGAATGACTGCTTTTGCTGAGTAGGTTTCCCCCTCCTCGGTCGTCACCGTCTTATACTCCGTTTCGTCGTCTACCCTTACGACGTTACCCATCATAAACTCGGCGCCGTTCTCCATGGCCTGTTTGAGCAAGTCATTGGCAAAATCAGAGCCAGCCATTTCCAGCTTCCCCGGAAAATTTTCCACCTTCGGAGAGCTGGTCACTTGCCCGCCAAATTTCTCTTTTTCAATGACAAGGACGGACTTGCCGCTTCTCCTTGCATAGATAGCCGCCGTCATGCCGGCTGGGCCGCTTCCGACAATAATGATATCATAGTCGGGGCCGCCAAACATAAACATAGTGTTTCCTCCTGTTCCGTATACAAATACCTTGTTGCCTTTTCAAGCAACTGCGCCACGTGCACAAAAATTAATTTATTTCCCAGCAACCATAGACTTTCCCCTATGATAAGAGTAAAATAATCTTGACTAGGGAGGGGATATCTATGAACGACAGACAGCTCAAATATATCATGGCTATTGCCAAGGAAGCTAACCTGACCGCCGCGGCCAAGAAGCTGTACATCTCTCAGCCCTCGCTGTCCAACCTCCTGGATCATGTGGAAAAGGAACTGGGCGTCAAGCTGTTTGACCGCCATTCTAACGGAATGCGCATGACCTCTGCCGGGGAATGTTACATAGCGGCGGCACAACAGATTCTCAGCTGCATGACGGATTTGGAGCAGCAGCTCTCCGAGATCAGGGATGAACAGCGGGGCAGGCTTCGGATCGGCTGCAGCGCCAAAAAGTCCGCACTGATCTTCCCCTATGTAATACCACAGCTGAAACGGGATTTCCCTCTTTTTACCCTGCAGCTTATTGAGGACTCTGTGGAAACCCTGACAGAGCTTCTTCTCTCCGGCGAGCTTGACGTTGCCTTCCTCTATAGCGACAACGATTTTCCGCACATCCAATCCCATCCATTTATGGAGGAAGAGGTCTGCATCGTCGCTCCCGTGGCCTTTACTTCGGACAAGTTGGAAACAAGAGGAGAGGGGATCAGCGTCCTCGCGGACATTTCCGTGCTCAAGGATAAGCCCTTCGTACTCTTTAAAAAGGGAAAAATGCTCAGAAAATTTGCGGATGAATTTTTTCAGGCAGCCGATTTTTCCCCCAACATCCTGCTGGAGACCGACAGCTGGCAGACCTGCATCGCCATGGCTGAGGCGGATGAAGCCCTCACCTTCCTGCCTGTCACTTCGCTGGAGGGGATGAAGTATCGCAGGCAAAATCTGCCGAAGCTGCAATACATTCAGCTGACAAAACCCCATTTCCGCTCCCTCAGCATCTTTTATCGGGAAAGCCTGAAGGGGTCCAAAATCATGGAAAAATTCCTTCAGATCTGCGATGAAACTGCCGCTGGGAAGTATTATCCGGAAATGGATCTGTAAGGCGTTCCCCGCCTGTATGCCTCTTGAGAAACAGCGGCTGTTGCCGGTTATCCGGCGGCAGCCGCTGTTCCGGGAACTCACTTCTTCTTTCCAAGGGCACGGATCATCTCCGTGTATCGCTCCGGAAGAACCACTTTCCTCGAAACGGGAGGCGCAATGTATCCCGACTGCATAAATCCTTTGCTCTGCGCCCGTGCTGGGTCTCCTGCCACGATGATCTGCAGCGTTTTGTTGTTAATGAAGACCGGAATCAATCGGTCCGGATCCTCTGACTGGCCATAAATCGGGGGCAGCTTCCCCGCTTTTACTTTTGAAAGCATATCGAAGTTCACACCGTTGAAATCCTTCCAGTGCCGCTCGATCTGGGACGCCTTGACCCAGGCGTGGTTGTAGAGATAGTCTCGGACATCCTGCTTGCTGAGGCCATGCTCAGCAAACACCTTCGCCACCGGAGGCGCAAGCATCAAAACCGGCTCTGAGCGGAAGGTCTGCACACCCCAGTTTGTAAAGATCCCGAACTGCTTTTCGCAGATCTCCTGGGCCAGGATCTCAAGATGCTCTTCCGGCAGATCGCCGGATGTGTAGCACGGCGCGGACACGTACGCCGAGGAAAGCACCGTCACCACAGTGTCGTCCTGGTCAAAACCGCGCTCCTCCTGATAGGTTTTCCACCCCAGCTCCCGCACAAAGTCCATGTTCTCCGCAATGGCGACATTCATGCTCTGGCCGAGGCTTCCCTTATCCCCCGATCCCGGCGGGATACGGAAACCTCCCACATTTCGCAGGAAGAGCTTCAGGAACCTGCCAATGCTGGTGTTCGCCTGTCTGCCAAAGCGCAGGGCGCCCTGTCCGGAGTTAAAATCCAACGTCTTTGCCAGAGGACCGCTTACGATGACCAGCGGTTCCCACCCTGGGGATGTGCCCACATCATTTGCCCGCCAGCCCTGGTCCAACAGATTCCCGGGCTGCCCCTCATAGGAGATCGCATCCACGGCGGCAAGAAGAATCGGCATATACTCCGGGCGGCAGCCCGCCATTACGCCGTTCACCGCCACGGACCAGACGGTGGCCTCCCGGTTTTCGTGGGGAAGAATGGAGATCACCTCTTGGGGATCCCGGTCGGTAAACTCCATGAAGCGGTCTACTTGCTCCAGCGTGGGCGGGATAATGGGCAGCCCGTCTGTCCACATGTTCTTGTAGAACATCTCGTTGACCGCATAAATGTCGCCCTCAAAGATAATGTCTCTCTGATCGGGCTCCTTCCTCTTTTTCGGTTTCCGCGGAGGAGGCGTCTGCGTCAGGCTCTTTACCACATTGTCGCAGACGACGCCGCAGACCTTTTCCCGCATCCGCTCGTCGGAATCCGTCATCATCGTATCCGGATATTCGGAGATCGGCAGGTCGGGGTACCCCTGCGACTCAGCCACCAGTCGAGCCATGGGGATAAATCCGCTGATGATCATGCCGGTTGTTGGGATACCGCATGACTCCGCGTGTGATATTGTCCGCACAACTGCGGGCGCGCATGCCCCTCAGGCACCCATACCTCCCACCGCGGCAGTAATGCGGTGCTTTTTGATAAACGGTTCAAGTCCCGGCCATTTTTCCGCCTCATAGCCGCCAAAATTACGGACATCACGGAAGTCGCCAAGGGTGTCCCACGGGATGATGGTGATTCCCGGGTAGCGCCGCTTCAGCTCCTCTCTCAAAATAGGGAAGATCTCATTGCCCCGGTAATGCATATGGTTGAACTCGAGAATGACCGCCTTATTCAGATCCTCCTCCTTCAACCTCGGTGCAAGCTGTACATCCGGAATATGTACTCTCGCCGACGGCCATACGACCTGATACTTTTCAGACATAATAGACTCCTTTGCAGATAATGGCTTTTACCCGGTTTTTAGGATCTGTCATACCATTCCGGCTGCTGCGGCAACGATTGGGAAGAGGATGCTCACCTCGATCAGCATCAGTGCTCCGCCGATCCGAGTGGAAATCGTTGCGTAGGGCAGCAGGTTCATGCGGTCGGACACATAGCACATCTGAACGTCGCCGGACGCGCCAATGTTGCAGGAGCACATCGCCGCAGTAAGGGTCGCCTCGTACCGGTGCAGCCCGAAAAGCTTGGCGCCCAGCGCCGCGCCGAGGCAGGCGCCGATGAAGGCCAGAAGAATGATGACGATATTCGAGAGCTGCAGCGCAGACGCAAGGCTCGCGCCAGAGCCGGAGCCAAGGCCGATACAGGTGACGAGGAGAATGACAATGTATTCCTGGGCAAAGTTGCCGAAGTAGGACGCCTGTCTGCACAGCTTATCCGGAATGAGGTTGAAGATTTTGAGGACAATCACGATAACCAACGCCCAGGCTATATATACAATTGCGGGGATAAAGTGGCTCAGGATAGAGCCGAGCACCATGAATGCTACCGCCATAAAGATGCCGCCCACCAAGTCCCCATAATCCGCCGAGGACTTTTCGAAGCTCTTCATTTCCCCTTGGGCCGCGTCCAGTTCCGGCGATGTCTTGCTGAGGATATTGCCGTAACCATTGTCCATCAGTTTTGGGAACTTGTTGGCAAGCACTTTCAGAACAATCACCATGATCAGGGACAGATAGGTGCCCACCATAGCCACGGCGTACAGCTGCATGGCCATACCGGACACGTCCTCCCCCAGCACAGATGAGTACAGCGACGGCAGCGTGGAGATCGCGCCCGCAGTACCGCCCGTCATGCAGGGAGCCGCAACGAAAAATACGGCCTCATAGGCGCCCCGCCCCGTGAGGAGCGCCGCCAGGAAGCTAAAACCCAGGGCGAAAACCTGGGAGAGGATCAGCACAGGGAGGTAGCGAATGACGCAAACCTTCAGGAATTTGCTGTCGGTGGAGAGGATGGAGCCCACCACCACAGCTGCCACAAAAAACATCTGGAATCCATTTTTCCCGAACAAGTCGGCAGCTGTGCTGAAGTTTTCCGTAAGGATACCCGATTTCAGAAGAATACTGCCGCCCAGCATCGGGAGCAGCAGCTTGCCGCCAATAGACTTCAGAATCGGCGTAATCTCTCCAATCCAGCAGAGCAGCCCGCCCACCGCCATCAGCAGAGCAACCGCGGTGACAAACAGGTCGCTTGGAACCCAGCCAAGCCTTCCTGCCGCGATGACAATAATCGATACCGGGACAAAATACTTTATAGGAACGCCAAATATCTTGTCTACCTTTTTAAACTGATACCATTTTTCTCTCTCCACAGCTCGATCCCTCCTCGTAAATTGGTGTAAGCAACAGCTCTGATATATACCGGCAGCGCAGGGGGGATTCCATATCCTTACGCTTGTTTGCATTATAGTAGCCGCCGTTCCATTTGTAAAATACTTTAATTCTAATCTTGGCAATAGGTTTTTATTTATTTTTATGGAACTCCGATCTTTGTAATTTGAAAAAGCGGGAAAATCAGCACTGGCGTCCTCGGCGGCTTACCGGCGATGTAGGAAGATACGCTATGGGGAAGCCGCCAAAAATGAAACAGGCCGGCAAAAATAAAGGGACTGCCGCTGTACCCCTTCTGACGTACAGCAGCAGTTCCTTTTTCCTTTTTTCTATTTGTATCTTTGCGCCGCTCACCGCCGGCGGGTACGGCCCTCATGCCGGGCCCCCCAGCTGCATCGCGTAAAATATGATACCTCTCTCATCCAAAGAGCGATGGGAGGGAAGTAGGTTTCGCAATTCTTATTGTCCCTTTTAAGTCTCTTCCAGTTTCCCCATCTTTTGGGCCAGATCCCGGAGCTGCCGGTTTTTTTCGTTCATTGGGCCGAACTCCCTCAGAGGGCACAGCACCCTCTTGCACCGCCCCACGGCCTCCGCCGCCCGCCGGAAGGCGTCCTCCCCAACGGGCTGAAAGCTCCTTTCCGAAACCACCTCCACAGCCAGAGCCGCCGCCACGGGAAAATCCACATCGTTTTCCTGGAGGACCCCCGCGGCAAAGGGAACTCCCCGGCGCTGAAGCTGCCGGTACACCGGGATGCCGGCGCCGGCGCCGCCAATGACAAATACCTCCGGCTCCCCCCGGACGGCCTCCAGTTCCAGGGAGCCAAACAGGGCGTTATAGCTGCCCCGGGCAGCGCCGTACAGCTCCATAATGTACGCCGAGGTGAAGATCTCCTCCGGCGGCCCCTGGCGCTCGATCACATCCCCGTGGACGCAGACCACGAAGTCGCTGATCTTCTGGGCCAGATCCAGCTCGTGGAGAGACATGAGCACCGCCAGCCGCCGCTCCCGCACCATGTCTTTCAGGATGGCCAGCAGCTCCAGCTTGTGGCGGATATCCAGGAAGGACGTCGGTTCGTCCAGCACCAGCACCTCCGGTTCCTGGCACAGAGCCCGGGCGAGAAGCACCCGCTGGCGCTGGCCGTCGCTGATGCGGGAAAAGTCCGCCTCCGCCAGATCCGAGGCGTGTACCAGCTCCAGGCACTGGGACACCTTCCGCCGGTCCTCCTCCGTCAGGATGCCCAGGCGGCCGGTATAGGGGTAGCGGCCCGTCGCCACCACGTCAAAGCAGGTCATGAGCTCCGGGCGGATGTGGGCGGTCATCAGCACGCTCAGCCGCCGTGAGATGTCCCGCTCGGAGAGCCCTGCCATATCCCGGCCGTCCAGATAGACCGCCCCCCGGACCAGCTCAAGCTGCCGGATGATGCTCTTTAAAATGGTGGATTTCCCCGCCCCGTTGGGGCCGATGAGGGTCACGATCTCCCCCCGCCCCAGCCGCAGGGCGATCTGCCGGATCAGGGGCTTTTTGTTGTAGCCCACGGAGAGGTCCTCCGTGCGCAGGCAGACCTCGCTCACGCCGCCTCACCTCCTCTGCCCCGCCGGGAGGCCATCAGGTACAGCACGACTGGCGCGCCGAACACCGCGGTGACGGAGCTGATGCTCATATCCCGGGGCGCGAAGGCGGTGCGGGCAATGAGATCGCAGAACAGGCAGAAGGCCGCGCCGCCCAAAAAGCAGGCGGGGATGATGACGATGGGCTTTGCCGTGCGGAACAGCCCCTTGACCAGATGGGGCACCGCCACGCCCACAAAGGAGATGGGCCCGGCAAACGCCGTGACACAGGCGGACAGGATGCTGGAGAGCAGGATCAGCTCCACCCGGAACCGCTTGATGTTCACCCCCATATTCTGGGCGTACACCTCTCCCATCTGATAGGCCCCGATAGGCTTGGACAGCAAAAAGGTCAGGGCCAGGGCGGCAAAGACCACAATGGCCATCAGCCGCACATTGTCCCAGGAGGTGCCGGAGAAGCTGCCTAAGGACCAGTTGTGGAGGTTAACGATATTCGAGTCGTCGGCAAAGGTCACGACGAAGTCCGTGATGGCCGAGCAGATGTACCCGATCATCACGCCGCTGACCACCAGCATGCTCATCTGCTTCACCCGCCGGGAGAGCAGCAGGATAAAGCCCATGGAGAGCATGGAGCCCACGAAAGCCCCGGCGACCAGCGCCATGGAGCCGATCTTTACTCCCCGGCTGAGCAGAAGCACCATCGTCAGGGACACCGTCAGCTTGGCCCCCGAGGAGATGCCCAGCACAAAGGGGCCGGCAATGGGGTTGGCAAAAAAGGTCTGGAGCAAAAAGCCGGACACGGACAGCGCCCCGCCCAGGATCGCCGCGGCCAGAAGGCGGGGCAGGCGGATGCCCCAGATGATGCCGCCGGCATCCTCCGACCCCAGGAGGGCGTCCACGATCTCGCCCAGGATCTCGTCCAGGGTCAGGTCCACGCTGCCGGCACAGAGGTTCCACACCAGCAGGACGGCCAGCAGGGCGGCCAAAAGGGCGAAGCAGAGCCCGTACCGGATCCACGTATTTTTCATCTTATGCCTGGCCTCCCGTCAGCTCAGCCGATACAAATAGTGCAGGGCGTCGTCCTCCGGATCTTCCTCCGCGCAGATCGTGTGGAAATCCAGGATCATATTCCCCACGCTCATGGACTCCTGGAACATGCTCTTCCCCGTACACCACACATTGCCGCTTTGTACCGCCTTGAAGTCCGCCAGGACCGCGCTTTTGTCCAGCAGCTCCTCCATGGTGGTCAGGTTCGCGTCGATGGTGCTGTTATAAATGAGGATGTCCGCGTCCTTGGCCCCCTGGTAGAATATTTCCATCTGGATGTTGATGGTGGACAGGGCATTCTCCTCGCTGGTCAGATCGCTAAAGGCGTAGACCCCGCCGGCCATGTCGATGGCCTTGGCGATGTAGTCCCCGGACTTCCGCACGGTGACGGATCCGTTGGAGTTGATGGCGAAGAAGGCCACCGTCTTGCCGGTGTTCTCCTGCTCCAAAACAGGCGCGAGCTGCTCCAGCTGCCGGTCAAAAAAGGCCTCCGCCTCCTCCGTCTTGCCTGTCAGCACGCCGTAGAGCTTGATCCACTCCATCCGCCCCAGGGGATGGACTTCATAGCTGGAGCGCTCTACAAGTACAGGGATCCCGATCCGCTCCAGCTGTTCTTTTACCTCCGGGGTGTGATAGATCATGGTGGACTCCAGGGCCAGATCGCAGTTTTGGGATTTGAGCAGTTCATAGTCCGGCGCGCTGTATTTCCCGGCGTAGAGGATACGTCCCTCCTCCATGGCCTGGCGGGCTTCTGGAATATACCAGCCCTCCGCCTGGGTTCCGGAGAGGGTGATGGCGTCCATCGCGTCCAGCTGCCGGAAGCAGTCCATGGAGGCGGTGGCCTGGAGGTAGATGTTCTGCAGGGGCTGGCGCAGGACGACGACCTCGTCCGGTACGCCCGCCGGGGGCTCCATGCCCTCGCTCACCAGTAGATAGACGTCGGAATCAATGGTGATCCGGGCAAAGTCCTCCCCGGCGTAGTCCACGGAGAACTGCTGGGCATAGTCCAGCTCCAGGCTCCCGTCCCAGGAGAGTTCATCCCAGGAGAGGGTCTGCCCAGCCGGGTCCTCCTGGGGCGGATCGGGGTCCTGCGGCTCTGTTCCGCCCTGGCCGCAGGCACACAGCGCCAGAAGCAGGGCCAGCAGCAGCGCGGCAGGGATGCTCCTCTTCTTCATACCTTGTCCTCCCTTACTCTTTGGTCAGGGTAGACGAGTCAAACAGCAGGGTATACTCCACCTCGTGGGGCTCGCTCATGGCCACGGTGTCGGCAATGACCGGCAACTTCTGGTCAAAGGCGGCCACGGGGATCTCAAAGGTGGAATTGCCCTCGGTGTTCACCAGCTCATATCGGACCCCGTCCACCTTCATATAGTCGTAGTTGGAGCTGCTCCAGACGATGGTGGCCCAGAACTGCCCGTTTTCACAGCGCAGCTTCGCCGGGGACTCCACGCTGGCCCGGCCGGTGCCGCCCTCCAGCGTCACAGACGCGGTGTAGTTCCCATCCTCCAGGGGCGCGTCAGCGGGGTCTTCCTCCTCTGGCGCGGGCTCCGCCGGCTGGGTACCGGCCGGCTCCCCATCCTCCGGCTCGGCGCCGCCTGACATGGGACTTGCCGGCTCCTCCGTCCCAGACGCGGGGGGCTCCTGTCCGGCCTCCTCCGGCTCACCGTCTTCAGGGGGGGCCTCCTCCGGCTGCGTGTCTCCCGGCTCTTCCCCCTCCTGCCCGGCGTCCTGGGGTCCATCCGCTTCCGGCTCGTCCTCCGGCTCGCCCTCCGACGGCCCGGCCGGCAGCTCCTCGTCCACGCTGGCCGCGGGAGCGTCATTCTGCTGGGTATCGCTGTTTTGTCCTCCGCTGCAGCCCGCCAGCAGGGCCAGTATCAGCGCCAGGACCACCAGCCATGCGGTCCGGCTCCCTCTCCCATAGTGCTTCATCTGTATGCTCCTCCTTTGTGATATAACTTCCGGCCGGCGCATCTCCCCTGTCGGCACGCAGAAAAAAAGCGGCCATCCAAGGATGACCACGATGCTCTGCGCCGGAAAAGGCGGACGGTACGACGACCAAAAACCCGTGATCCCGGGCGGCCTATGGCGCGCCCCTGTACCAAGCAGACGGCAGGTCTCCTGACTCGCAGGTCGTCACGCGTCCCCGCCTTCCCAGGTTTCCCCAGTGGCTGCCGTCTTCCGGCGCGGAGTGCGCTCGCTGCATACAGTGACGGAATCGTACAGGCCTCGCACCTGTTTCCCTATTATCCGCCCCGTCCCCGAGGGGGTGGGCGGCACCGTCTGCTTTACGCTGTTCAATTTTCTGCACGCCCCGCAGGCCGGGCATGGTATCATTGTCTCAGTATAGCACGCCCCGCAGGGAAACGCAACTTAAATTTCCGCTCCCCAGCCTCCCTCGGGCGGGGCAAAAAATACGCCGCGGAGTATCTCCGCGGCGTATTTCTCTTCACACGGTTTCTATATGAATGACGCTCTGACAAAAAGCCTCTTTATTTGGCGACTGCGGAAGAGGAGACGAAGGTCAGGCCGCGGTCGTACCACGCATCGTTCTTGATGCTGTGGGCGGCGTAGGCCAGCTCCGTGTCCAGCGCCTCCACGGAGACGGTATAGGTATACTTGCCCGCGGCGTCCTCCACGAAGCTGACGAAGCCCTCGGCAGCGGCCTCGGCCTCCGCCTTGGTGCCCACAAACAGCTTGTCGTACCCGGTGCCGCTGAGGGTCAGCACGGCAGTCATCTTGCCGTCGGCCACAGTCAGCTCACAGTCGACCACCCGGAACATGCTGGCGTTGCTCTCCACATCGATGGTGTAGGTCCCGTCCGCCAGGGTGGCGGGACCGGTGCCGGCAGCCTTGTCCGGATCGATCTCCACATCGGTCTCGGCCAGGGGCTTGGCCGCCTTGGCGTGCTCCACCATGAGCTGCTGGACAGCCGCCAGCTCGCCCAGGCCCTTGACCTCGCAGATGACCTTGCCCTCGAAGCCGTTGGCCTCAAAGACGGACTTCCAGGAATCGGCGTCGTCGCCGGCCATGTCGTTGTTGGCGTGGTCGCCGGCCACGATCATCATGGGACGGAGCACAACGCGCTCATAGCCGCCGGCCTTGACCAGCTCCAGCACGTCCTCCACAGAGGGCTCGGCCTCCACGGTGCCGATGAAGTAGTTGTCATGTCCGCCGTCGGCGAGGATCTTCTGCATCTTGGCATAGATGCCGTTGGAGGCGGCCTCGGTGCCGTGGCCCATGTAGCAGATGGCGGTCTTGCCGTCGTCATAGGCGGCGGTAGCGTCCACCATGGCCTCAGCGACCCGTGCAAAGTCGTCGTCGCTGGTCAGCAGGGGGGCGCCGATCTTGATGGACTCAAAGTCATCAGCGTAGTCGGCCAGCTCGTTGGCCAGGTCGCTGTACTCATAGCCGTTCATCAGGTGGGTGGGCTGCACCAGCAGGTTCTTCACGCCGTTAGCCTTGGCGCGCTCCAGAGCCTCGGTCACGTCGTCGATGATCTCGCCGTCCCGACGCGCCACATGCTCAATGATGATGTTGGCGGTAAAGCCGCGGCGCACGGAGTAGCCGGGGAACGCCTTCTCCAGGGCGTCCTCAATGGCGCCGATGGTTTCCCGGCGGCTGTCGTTGAAGCTGGTGCCAAAGCTGACCACCAGCAGTTCGTTCTCCCCAATACCATCCTCGTTGCGGGGCTTGTCCTTGGACGCGTCGCCGGTGCTGGCGTCATCCATGTAGCGGCACAGGATGGCGGCCACCTGGGCGCGGGTAGCGGTACCCTTAGGCTCCAGCTTGCCGTCAATGCCGGTGATAAACTCGCTTGCCACCGCCCAGTTCATGTACTCCTTGGCCCACGCAGACACGCTGGCAGCGTCGGAATAACCGGACAGCTCATCCACGCGGGAGGACAGCTCCGTCTTCCCCACCGCATAGGCGGCATAAACGTTCATCATCTTGGCGATCTCCTGGCGGGTGATATCAGCGGAGGGATCAAAGGTATCGTCCGTCCTGCCTTCCACGATCTTCTTTTCAGCTGCCCAGACGACGGCGTCCTTATAGGAAGCGTCGTCCGCCACATCTGTAAAGGGGTTGGCCGTGGCGCTCTCGGGAGAGCCGGCCAGGCGGTACAGGGCGACGGCCATGTCCGCCCTGGTCATGTTGTCGTTGGGGGCAAAGGTATCGGCGGTCTTGCCGTCGATCAGCTTCAGTTCCGTGACCCGGT
The DNA here is from genome assembly GCA_902373635.1 of uncultured Oscillospiraceae bacterium. Taxonomy (GTDB): domain Bacteria; phylum Bacillota; class Clostridia; order Oscillospirales; family Oscillospiraceae; genus Pelethomonas. The sequence continues at coordinate 23,285 of CABKMV010000001.1, read as the reverse complement.
CAACATACTTCTCGAACCAACGCCCGGCCACGTCAGAGTAGTCTGCTTCAGCGTCCTCCTCCGCAAAGGCGGGCATGGCCATACCCAGGGCCATGACCACTGCCAGCACCAGCGCCGGCAGCTTGTTCCATTTTCTCATACTTGGTTTCCTCCTCATGCAATTTTGTACAGTTTAAGAGGCGGTACACGGTAAAAGCCCGTTGGAGGTATGGGGCCCTCTCCGCCTGCTTTGACATACCCGATTATACTTCACTTTTTTTCATTTTACCAGCCCTATTTTCCTTCTGAAACACAAATTTTTGGGGGATTGTTTCCGGACTCAGGCCGCCGGCGCCCTCTCAAGCGGCTTTCTTCGGCCATCCGGCCGCGGTCCTCAGCCCGGTATGGCCCGGGAGGGAGCGTGCCGGGGGGCGGACGCCAGCAAAAAACGACTTGTTTTCACAAGTCGTTTTTTCTTGATGGTCCCGCCGCGTCCATCAGCCCTGCCGCAAAAGAAATTCGCGGAATGCCTTCTCCGGCGCGGGAAGGGAGACTTCTTCCCCTTTCCATTGGGATAAGTACGCCCCATGGATGATCTGCAGGGAGCGCAGCCCATCCGTCAAATCGCACTGGATCTTTTCCCTGCCCTCCACCGCACAGGCAAAATTCCGGATCGTGGCGGCCTGCTGAACTTTGTTGTCACTGTCGTCGAATGTCAGCGTCTGCATGTCGGAGGGCACCTTCCGGAACGGGTCTGTACAACTGCGCGCAAAACTGCGCTCGTCCTCCCGCAGCCGGACGACCTCCACCTCGCTGTCCTCCCGGACGGAGACCCGCCCCCTTGTGCCGCAGATCTCCAGCAAATTGGTCCCAGGGCACTCGTGGGCTGAGGCGATAAAGTGCCCATGGGCCCCGCCGGGGTAGGCCAGCAGCAGCTCCGCCTCATTTTCCACCTGGATCGGCCGGCCAACAGAGGAGCAGCGCGCCAGCACAGAGGAGGGCATGCCGCAGATCCACTGCATCAGGTCCAGCTGATGGGACGCCTGGGTCATCAGCAGTCCGCCGCCCTCCCCTCTCCAGGTCCCGCGCCAGGAGCCGGACGTGTAGTAGGCGTTTGTCCGGTACAGATCCGTGATGATCCAGGTACAGCGCACCAGCTCGCCGATCTCCCCGCTCTCCACCAGCCCCTTCACATAGCGAAACGCGCGGGAGGCGCGGCGGTTATAGAGGACGCCGCACACCAGCCCCGGCCTCTGTTCCAGCGCCCTCAGCACCGCACCGACCTCTTCCTCCAGGATCCCTGCCGGTTTCTCCACCAGCACATGGATCCCGGCCTCTACCGCCTGGAGCGCCATAGCCGGGTGCTGGCCGTGGGGCGTGCAGATCAGCACGCCGTCGACCAGGCCTGACCGCAGCATCTCTCCATAGTCCTGGAATATCCTGCTGTTCAGCCCATAGCGTTCGTCCATCTGCCGGGCGCTCTCCCTGTTCCTGCTGCACAGCGCCGTCAGCTTTACGCCGCCGACCTGCCCGCCGGCGATCAGCCCGATATAGTCCTTTGCGATCGTGCCGATCCCGGCTATGCCCAAGCGAACCATCTCTGCCTTCTCCTTCACTAGGTACGCAGTAAAAATTTCAGCTGCTCATTTTCAAAAAAGTTGATGCGCTCATGTCCATACTTAGGGTATACGATCTGCCGCTTCTCGCAGGACGCGCGGCCATAGAGCGTATGTTGGCTCTCCGGCGGCGATACCGTGTCCAGCAGTCCTGTCCCCAGCAGCAGTTCGCCCTGCACCAGGGGGATGAGATTCACGCAGTCGACATAGTCCAGCACATGGAACAGCGCCTCCTCATCCCTGTGGAGCGGATCCCTGTCCCGGAAATATGCCCGGATGCCGCCGTACACCCCCTCGTGGCCGTCCGCCCTCCACACAGCCCGGAAATCCGCCGGCATGGGGTTGAGGACCGCGCACTTCCCGCAGGACGCCATGGCTGCCGCGGCGATGGCCAGGCCCCCGCCAAACCCCTCGCCCCACGCAACGAGCCGCTTGGGATCCGTCCTCGGCAGGCGCAGGGCCGTGCGGGCCAGAGTCAGCGCGTCCGTGAACAGCGTCGCAGCCAGCAGGCCCTCCGGCCCGTTTTCCCATCCGCTTGTCACATCGAACCGGAGCATCCGGTTCTCCAGCGCCAGCACCGCGAAGCCGAGGGCCGCATAGCGCGTCATGTGGTGCCATCCCCGGATGCCGCGGCCATAGTCGTGGAACATCAGCACAGTGGGAACTGTTTCACCTTTGACCGGGCAGATGTAGCGCGCCCGCAGCGCCGCCCCATCCGTTGCCGTGAGCCGCAGCTCATAGTACTCCGCCACAGAGTTGAACATTTCCACCTTCGCCATATCGAACGCGCAGGGTTTGGCTGCCAGCGTCCAGCGGTCCTGCCAAAATTGCAGGATATTTTCAGTACAGGAAGAACAATGTGCTCTTTTCTCATTCATTTGCTCTGTTCCTCCATTCCAAAAAATGAGATGATCTCATCGTCAAACGCTTGTATTTCCTCGTGGCCGTACTCTGGGAAGAGCACATGGCGCTTTGGGCAGTTCAACCGGTTGTAGACGGAAAACTGCGTAATCGGCGGGCAGACTATGTCTGCCAGTCCCGTGCCGAAGAGCACCTCGCAGCGTATCATATGGGCAAAGTTGTGGACGTCGATATAGCCCAGTTTTGTAAACATTTCCGCTTTCTTTGTCCCATCCGGGTCAAACCAGCGGGAGTAGTACCGCAGTCCCTCATAGGCGATCTCATCCCGTCCCAGCTCCCAGACCTTCTGAAAGTCGCTCAGGAACGGATAGAGGATAGCCGCCTTGCGGGGAAGCGACGGGTTCAGGGCCGCGCATACCAGGCCAAGCCCGCCGCCCTGGGACGCGCCATTGATAAACACCCGCCCCAGGTCTATGCCCTCCAGCTCCCGGGCAATGCGGCAGAGCAGGCAGATGTCCTGGTAGAGCCGGACATAGTACATGTCCCTCGCCTCGCCGTCCAGGCCGGCTACCAGGTGGCCCGTCACCGTGGTCCCCTCGTATCCCCCCGCGTCCTGGCTGCGCCCGCCCTGGCCAGGGCAGTCCATGGCCAGCAGCGCGCAGCCCATGCCTGCGAAGGAGGCCTGCTCAAACCAGCTTCGGCTGGCGCCGGGATACCCATGGAACTGCAGCACCAGCGGCACAGGCCCGTCGCTGGCCGGCTTGATATATTTTGCGTAGATCCGCTCGCCCCGGATGCCGGTGAAATACAGGTCCCAAAATTCGCAGGCGTCGCAGCAGGGGATCTCGGACGGCTCCAGGCGGTACGCCAGCGGATAGGTCTCCGCCTCCGCCACCCGCTCTGCCCAAAACGTGTCAAAATCCTCCGGCATGGGATTCGTCCCCAGATAGCGCTCCATAGCCTCCAGCTCTCTCTGATCCAGCGGCATTGAATCACTCCTCATAACGGGCGGCCACGCCGCCCTCCGTATTTTTCACCAGGATCCGCCGCGGGGCCCCGCCGTCCATGTCCGGGTAGTCCTCCCGGTAGTGGGAGCCCCTGCTCTCCCGCCGCAGAAGCGCGGCGCGCAGGATCGCCTGGGCGGTGTGCAGCTGGGCCTCCAGCCGGCGCCCGGCCGCGGCCTGGTCCATATCCCCCGCCTCGGCCCGGGGCAGGGCGGCTGTCATGGCCCGGACCCGCTCCAGGGCCGTTGTAAGCCCCGCCTCAGTCCGCAGCAGCATGGCATTTTGGAACATGAGCCGGCGCAGCTCCTCCAGCAGCGCCTCCCCATTGGGGACGCTCCAGCCCTCAAAATCCCAGACGCCGCCGGGGGCGGGGGACGCGCGGCTCTCCAGCGCGGCGCTCCTGCCGGCCTTCCCGCCGAATACAAGGCCGTTGGCGGTGGAGAGCCCCCCCAGGCGGTCCGCCCCGTGCATCCCGCCTGTGACCTCGCCGCAGGCGAACAGGCCCGGAACGCCCGTGGACGCATCCGGCGCGATGCGCACGCCGCCGTTGGCCGCGTGGGCGAAAATGCCAAGCTGTACCGTGTCGTCCATGGCCAGGCCCTTGGCCCTGGCCAGCCAGTCGAAATAGGTCCGGACAAACTCCGGCGGGTTCCGGCGCATGTCGTCGGTGTAGGACGCGGTCACGCCCCGCTCGTCCTTTATAAATTCCCGGAATATCGCCAGATCGATCTCCCTGGAGGGGAGGCGCGAGGTGAAGGGGCCGTGGCCGGAACGGATCTCCAGCAGCTCCTGGGCGTTGGCTATCCCCTCCAGCAGCGGCGAGCCGTCCGCCCGGCGCAGCCGGGTATAGCGGAACGTCTTCTCATTGAAGATGGTCTTGGGCGCCGGGCGGAGATAGCCCGGCATCATCTGCATGAACTCCATGTTGACCAGAGTGCATCCGGCTTTCAGGGCCAGATACTGCCCCATGCCGGCCACGTCCTCCGTGTTCAGATGATACTTGAAAATGCCGCCGTAGCCGCCGCTGGCCAGCACCAGGGCCCTGCAGCCCACATACCGGGGGCGGCCCTCCGCATTGATCACGGCCCCGCAGACCCGGCCTTCCCGCTGCACCAGCTCCAGCGCTTCCCAATGGGGGCGGCGGGCTACGCCCAGCTCGTCCATGCGGGCGGAGAGCACCTCCCGGGCGCTGTCAAACTCGATCCCGTTCCAATCCCGGTGCTTGTGGTCAAAGCAGGGGATAAATTCCCGCTCGCCGGCGTGGTCCGCCCGGCGCAGCTTGACCCCCATGTCCCGCAATTTCTTTATCGCGGGATGGATCCCCTCTACAAAGACGCGCACCAGCTGGGGGCTCGTCATGCCGCAGCCCACACTGGCAATGGTTTCTTCCAGATCCCGGCGGTCGCCGTCATCCGCCGGCCCGACCAGCCCCAGCCCCCAGGTGCCGGGATAGAAGCTGGAGCCCGAAAAAGTGCCCGCGCTGCTGGCCAGGATCACCGAGCAGCCCTCCTCCGCCGCCGCCAGGGCCGCGGAGACGCCGGCAATGCCCGCTCCAACCACCAAAACATCGCATGATTCCTGTATCTCTAGGCGCATAGCCCCCACCTTTCGTTTTATTGTTTATGCCTGCCGCGTTTCCGCCGCCCCCTCCTGCGCAAAGAGGTGGCAGGCGCAGTAGTGCTCCTCGCCGTCCACCATATGCTTTGTCAGCGGCGGCCGCTGGTGTTTGCATATCTCCATGCACTTTTTGCAGCGGGGATGGAAATTGCAGCCCTCCGGGGGATGGACGGGATTGGGCACATCCCCCTCCAGCACGATGCGGCTGTGCTTGTGTTCCGGATCCACCACCGGGATGGCCGAGAGAAGCGCCTCCGTGTAGGGGTGCATGGTGTGCTCAAAGATCTGCTCGGTCTTCGCCAGCTCCACAATGCGGCCCAGGTACATCACCGCGATCCGGTCGGAGATATATTCCACCACCGACAGATTGTGGGTGATAAAGATGTACGTCAGGTTCCGCTCCTCCTTCAGCCTCATGAGCAGGTTGAGCACCTGGGCCTGGATGGAAACGTCCAGAGCCGATACCGCCTCGTCGCAGACCACCATTTCCGGGTCCACGCACAGAGCCCGGGCGATGCCGATCCTCTGGCGCTGGCCGCCGGAAAACTCGTGGGGGTATCGGTCCATATACTCCCGCCGCATATTCACAGCCTCCAGCAGATCGCCGATCAGCTTCCGCTGCTGCTCTTTGTCTTTGACGCCGAAATGCCGGAGGGGGTCCGCCAGGGACTGGAAAATGGTAAAAGAGGGGTTCAGCGAGGAATAGGGATCCTGAAAGACGATCTGGATCTTCCGGTGCAGCAGCTGCTCGTCCTCCTTAGACAGGCCGCGCAGGTCCTTCTTGCCCACCTGCCCGCCGAAATCATACAGCATGGTGCCCTCGGTGGCCTTGACCAGCTGGATGATGGACTTCCCCAGCGTCGTCTTGCCGCAGCCGGACTCGCCCACAAGCCCCAGCGTCTCGCCCCGGTAGATATCCAGGTCAATGTCGTTGACGGCCTTGACGTGGTCTGTTACACGGTTGAAAAAGCCGGTCCGGACGGGGAAATAGGTCTTGATCCCCCGCAGTTCCAGCAAAACATCTTTTTTCGTCGCTTCCATGCGCACACCTCACGATACGGGAGAAGGCTCCGCCTCGCCGGCAGGGGCGTCCCCTGCCTGTTGGCCGTAGACCTTCCTGTTATTCCAGCAACTGACGCAGTGGCTGTCGTTGATACGCTCCTCCCGGGGCATCTCCATGCATTTCTCGCAGAAGTAATCGCACCGGGGCGCGAATTGGCAGCCCTTGGGGCGGTCGTAGGGATCCGGCGTGGAGCCCCGGATCGGTTCCAGCTTCTGCGCTTTGCCCTTGTGCAGCACAGGGATGGACCGCAGCAGCGCCGCAGTATAGGGGTGGGCCGGACGGGTCAGGACCTCCCGGACCGAGCCCCGCTCCACAATGCTGCCCATATACATGACGGCAACATCATCCGCCAGCTCGCTAACCACGCCCATATCGTGTGTGATGAGCAGGATGGCGGTATCGTTCTCCCGCTTCAGCTTCTCCATCAGCTCAAAGATCTGGGCCTGGATGGTCACGTCCAGGGCGGTGGTCGGCTCATCGGCGATGAGGACCTTGGGGTGGCAGCTCATGGCCATTGCGATCATGGCCCGCTGGCGCATGCCGCCGGAGAACTCGTGGGGATACTGATCGATGCGCTTTTCCGGCGTGGAGATGCCCATCTGGGTAAGCAGCTCCAGCGTCCGGGCGCGCCGGGCCTTCTTGTCCAGATCGGTATGGTATTTCAGATCCTCTCCGATCTGGAAGCCAATGGTATAGACCGGATTGAGCGCCGTCATGGGATCCTGGAAGATCATGGCCAGGTCCCGGCCCCGCAGGGAGCGCATCGTCTTGCCGTTGCGGGGGAGCTGGTCGATCCGGATATCCCCCTTGTCGCTGTGGTAGGTGATGGAGCCGCTCTCGATCCGGGACAGCTTCGGCAGCAGCTGCATGATGGAGGACGCCGTGACGCTCTTGCCGCAGCCGGACTCGCCCACCACGCACAGGGTCCGGCCCCGGTACAGTTCAAAGGACACGCCGCTGAGGACCTTGTTGCACCGCTTATCGGAGTAAAAATAGGTCCGCAGATCCTTGACGGTGATCACTGCTTGTTGTTCCATATCTCTCTGCCTCCTTAGCCCTGCTGTGTCGGGTCGGTGGAGTCGCGCAGACCGTCACCGATACAGTTGATGCTGATGACGAACAGGGATACAACCACGCCTACCGGCAGCCACAGCCACCAATAGTTCTGCATCACGTACAGGTCCTGGGCCGCATTGAGGATATTGCCCCAGGTGGGGATCTCCGGCGGGACGCCCAGGCCCAGAAAGCTCATCGCCGCCTCATCCAGAATGAACATAGCGGTGGACAGCGTCAGGTTGACCACCACGGGACCGATGGCATTGGGCAGCATGTGCTTGTAGGCGATCACAAAGTCGGACAGGCCGAAGGCCCGCATGGACTGCACGTATTCCTCCTCCCGAAGAGACAGCATTTTTGCTCTGGCCTGGCGGTAGACGCCTCCCCAGCCGGTGAGGATGAAAATGAAGATCAGGTTCCACAGCCCCCGGCCAAAAATGGTCCCCAGCATCATCACCAGGATCAGCTGCGGGAAGGACATAAAAATTTCGGACAGCCGCAGTACGATCTGGTCAAACAGCCCGCCTTTATACCCGCCGTAGCACCCCAGCAGCACGCCGATGACCGCCGCCCCCAGGGCGGAGCCCAGGCCGATGAGGATAGACCGGCGGCCTCCGTACAGGGCGCGGGTAAACACGTCCCGCCCCAGCTTATCCGTTCCAAAAAGGTGCTGAAGGGACGGCGGCTGGGTCATCCCCCGCAGATCCGTGGCCTGGGGGTCATAGGGGGAGATCACCGGGGCCAGGATACAGGCCAGGAGGATGACCGCAAACACCACCAGGCCGATCACGGCCAGGCGGTTCTCCAGCATTTTCCGCACCGCACGGCTGGTTTTCCGCTTGCCAAGCTTGCCGGCCTCCTCCGCCTGCAGCAGCTTGTCAAACTTCCGGTCCAGCCGGGTCCGTTTTCTTATTTTCACGACATCAGCGCTCATATCTGCTCCTCCTTACTCCAGTTTAACACGCGGGTCAAGGATCGCGGTGAAGATATCCACCAGGAAACTGGCGATCAGCACGGCCAGCACGGAGAAAAAGGCGATCATCATAACAAGGGGGTAGTTCTGCCCGGTCACAGCCGTTTTAAAGGCGTTCCCGATGCCGGGCCACTGGAAGATCGTCTCAATGACCACCGATCCGCCGATCAGCGTGGGAAGGCGGAAGCCGATAAGGACCACCACCGGGGTGAGCGCCACGCGGAAGCCGTGGACCAGGTTGACCCGCCATTCCGGCAGCCCCTTGGCGCGGGCGGTCTTGATGTAGTCCTTGTTCATCGTATCCAGCATGCTGGAGCGGGAGTAGCGCATCACGCCGGCGGTCAGGGAGATGCCCAGCACGCTGGCCGGCAGGATGAGGTACTTGAAGTGGTTCCATAGGCCCGTCTCCCCCGGCGCCATCCTGCCGCCGATGGGCAGTATCCCCCAATCCAGGGCAAACACCAGGATGCACAGCATACCGAAAAAGAACTGGGGGATGGACACGCCGATCATACCGAAGATGGTCAGCACATTGTCCCCGATGGAGCCTTTTTTCAGCGCGCTGACCACACCCAGCACGCTGCCCAGGACAGAGGAGATCAGCAGCGCGGCCAGGGACAGCTCAAGGGTGGCCGGAAACAGCTGGAGCAGGATGTCCTTGATGGGCACGCCGCTGGTGATGGAGTATCCAAAGTTGCCCCGGAGCAGCTCGCCCAGCCAGCGCAGATACCGGAGAAAAAACGGGTCGTTCAGTCCATACGCCTCCCGCAGGGCCTCCAGCTGGGCGGGATCCACGTTGGCCAGCTGATCCGGCGGGATCATGTGGGAGATCGCGTCTCCCGGCGTCAGCTCCAGCCCCCCGTAGATGAGGAAGGTGATCACCAGGATCATGGGGATCATCATCAGGAGCTTTTTTAATATGTATTGCAGCATATTTCGCATCGTTTACCCTCCTGGATTAAAGCGAAGGAAGGGCGGTGGAGCCGCCCTTCCTTTCTGAAGTCTTCGCTGTGCTCTTGGGGAGCAGATGAAGAAGACCCGGCATTCTTGTTATCGTGTGGGGGAACCGGCTGTTACTGAACGGCCCAGTTCTGGATATCCCAGTTGATGCAATACTGCGGCGTCCCCTTCTGGATATCGCCGATGGCATCGCTGGTGATGAGGAAAATCGGCTGATAGTAGAGGGCCATGGTGAACATATTCTCATTCTCGTACTTGACCAGCTCTCTGAACGCCGCATTCTGGTCGTCCACATTGGGGGAGGCGTTCGTGGCGTCGATCAGCGCGTTCAGCTCCGGATCCTCGGGCGTGTGGGAGTTGGTGGGAGAACCGGTGCGGTAGCGGTCATAGTACTCGTGGAGGGACAGGGCGGCGTTGGCCGCATAGCACATATCCCAGTCCACCGCGCGGGGGCCGTTGGTCTGGTCAGCGGGCGCGGTCCACAGGATGGAAGCCAGATCGCCCTCCACCAGCTCGAACTCCATCGTGATGCCCACATCGGCCAGGTATGCCTGGATAGCGGTCATCAGATCCACCGTGGCCTGGTCCGTGTAGTAGTAGACGGTCTTGATGGTGGTGCCGGAGTCCCAGCCGGCCTCGGCCAGCAATTCCCTGGCCTTCTCGGGGTCGTACCCGTAGTTGTTCAGGCTGCTGTCCTTCAGATCCTCGTCAGGCACCATGGCGTTGGCGGATACCGCGGCGCCCTGGAACAGCGTCTCGCAGATGGTGTCCATGTCGATCGCATACCGGATCGCCTGCCGGACGCGCTCATCGGCGAGAGGCGCCGCAGTGCCGTCCTGCTTGGCGAACTTATTCAGGAAGAACAGCCGGGTATACCGCACGTTGATCGGCGTGATGGTAATGCCGGGCGTCCCCTCCAGGGCCTGGACGTCGGAGATCATCTTGGTATAGCCATAGTCGAGCTGGCCAGCCTTCGCGCGGGTAACGATATTGGGGTCGGAGTCGCCGGCGCTGGGCAGCAGCTGGATCTTAAAGTCGGCAACGCCGTTATAGTACTTGTCAAAGGGGGCCAGAATGGTGTAGTTTTTCATCTGGACTTCCTCGACCATGAACGGGCCGCAGCCAATGGGCTTCTGGAAGTAGGCCGCCTGCTGGACCTGAAGCGGATCCACATCGGCAAAGTACTTCTGGGGAACAGGCGCGAACTGGGTAAAGGTCAGCAGAGCGTCGGGCGCGACCTTGTCAAAGGTGATGGTGATCTTCTGCCCGTCGATCTCGATGCCGGAGAAGGTATCGTTGATGTTGCCGTCAGCGTCGGTGCTGCCGACAATGGCCTTGAACGTGGAGAGGAAGACGGAGTTGATGACCGGGGTCTTGGAGACATACTCGATGCTCCACTTGACATCCTCAGGCGTGACTTTCTCCCCGTCATGCCAATAGGCGTCGTCCCGCAGCGTAAAGACCAGGGTCTTGCCGTCCTCGCTGTATTCGTAGGTAGCCAGGGCGTCGGGATGGTCGGGGATCGGATTCAGGTTTTCGTCCGCAACGATCAGATGCGCGTAAACCGTCTTGTTGTACATATATGTACCAGGATTCAGCCAGGGCGTCTCAAAAAATTCCTCGGGGCCGCCATTGGAGTAGACGATCTTCTCGCCTTCCGCTTCAGGCGGGGTGGCAGGATCGGATGACGGCTGGTTCCCCTCGCTGGGTGCAGTGCCGCTGTTGCCATTGTTCCCGCTGTTGCTGTTGTTGGTGCTGCCGCAGGCGATCAAGCCGACCACCATCACGAGGCAGAGCAAGAGGCCAAGGGAGCGCTTCCACAACTTTTTCATGTGATCTTCCTTCCTTCTTTCTTAATTTGGCGCCGCTTGCACCTTCCGCAAAATCAACAATTCTTTTGCTGCTGACCGGATCAGGTGTTGTCACAAATTATACTGCATATGAAAATAAATTTCAATTTATATGTTTTACAAAAATTATTTTTATTTTTTGTATGGGTATACAAAGTTCAGAATTTTGCCAAATATTTGTTGTCAGATCCCCGATATTCGTTTAAAATGCGTATTGATCAGAAGCGTCAGGAGGATTTGCTATGCAGGGGAACGATATTTTCGATCTGATCATCAAAAAGTACCATATATTGACAAAGATGGAGGTCCAGGTCGCGGATTATGTCCTCGCCCACCGGCAGACGATCCCGCACATCGCGATCTCCGCCTTATCCGAGGCCTGCGGCGTCAGCGACGCCACCATCACCCGTTTCTGCAGGACCATCGGCTACAACAGCTTCCGGGATTTCAAGCTGGCCATCGTCCAGTCCCTCTCCCAGGGGGACAGTATGAGCCCGGGCGCCGACCTTGACGCCTACGAGGAGATCCGGGCCGAAGACACGCTCCAGCAGAAATGCCAGAAGCTGTACCATATCGAGACGCAGGCGCTCTCCCAGACCCTCTCCCTCATTGATTATGACAGCATTGACCGCGCCGTGGGCCTGCTCTGCCAGGCCGACAGCGTATACTGCTTTGGGCAGGGCAATTCCTCCATGGTCGCCATGGACGCCTGGGGGCGCTTCATCTCTGTGACGCCCAAGTTCCACTGGGTCACGGACTACCATATGCAGGCTTTCACAGCGGCGACTCTGGGGCCAAAGGACGTGATCCTCTATTTTTCTTTTTCCGGCGCCATGCGGGAACTGTCCGAACTGGGGCGCCTCATCCAGCAGACAGAGGCGAAGCTGATCCTGGTGACGCGCTTCCCCAACTCGCCGGGGGCCCAGTACGCCGACCTGCTTCTCATCTGCGGCGCCAACGAGGCGCCCAATCAGCAGGGATCCGTGGCTGTAAAGCTGGGCCAGCTCTTTATCATCGATATTCTTTTCCATGAGTTCTGCGCCAGGAATCCTGAGCTTTCCAGCGCAAACCGGGAGCGCACGCTCTCCGCCGCCGACCCCATGCTGCTCTAGCCTGGCCGTTCAGAAAACGATTTGTTTGGAGGGATCCCCATGATCTATGATAAGCTGTGCCATCTGACGCGGTATCGCGGTATTTCCGCATCTTTGGACTGCGCCATCGACTTTCTCCTCACCGCCGACCTCTCCGCCCTCGCTTCCGGACGGGTCGATATCGACGGGGATGCCGTCTACGGGAATCATTTTTCTTATACGACCGCGCCATACTCCCAGGAAAGCCTTTTTGAGAACCATCAAAAATATTTGGACCTCCATGTGGTCCTCCGGGGCTGTGAAGACCTGGCGGTCGCCCCCGTGGAGACGTTACAGCAGGTGGAAGTGCTGGAATCCGAGGATTCCGTCCTGTATACAGGCCATCCGGACTGTATGCTCCCCGGGGAGCCGGGCAGGTTCGTTGTGCTGTTCCCGGAAGAGGCCCATATGCCGAAGCTGGCCCGCGGCACGCCGTCAGAAGTCGATAAACTGGTCCTCAAAATAGCCCTATAGGGGCGGCACCTGCCCCAGCGCGCAGGGTTCGTCTGCTATCCCCCGCAGGCCGGCCCTTGGCGGCGAAGCCGGTACCAGCCGATCTGCACAGCAGCCGGATAGACGGGCCCCTATAGCAAATGTGTTGGAACAGCAGCGGCCCCGTGCCTTCATGGCACGGGGCCGCTGCTGGCTGTCGGAGCCGTTCAGGTAATTTTGAGCGCCCGGGCCATGCGGAGAGCGGCCTGGGCAATTTCCTCCGGAACGCCCTCCTCCAGGCACAGAGCCGCAAACGCACCGTCATCCAACCCGGCGGCCTGATGTGACAGGCGCCTGATCTGCCGGTACTCCTCGTTGCTCCACAGGGGAAATTCCCGGGCCATCCGAAAAAACAGCTCCACCCGCTCCGGCAGACTTTGGCCGGGGATCTGGCAGCCGGAACTGAGAATAAAGTTTTTGTAATCCCGTGTCTGTTCAAGGACTTTGCTGACAGCGGCCCGGAGAACCGCCTCATCCTCCTGCCAGAACAGCATGGGATCCACGTTGCCCATGATGACGATCTCCTCCGGGACAGTAGCCAGGCAGGCGGGCAGGTCTGTCATCCAGTCGATACTCAGGACCTGAGCCCCTGTCTGAACCATGGCCGGGGTGTGGCGTGTGGTTTTCCCACATACATGGAGGAAGCCTGGAACGTCAACGCTTTCAAAAATACGCTTGATATACCGCCCGGACAGGGACGTGAACAGGCGTGGGGCAAAGAGGGACGCCAAAGGTTCCGCGACCCAGAATGCCTCCGCCCCGAGGTCCTGTTCCGCCTGCGCCAGGGTGATCATGTAATCCGTCACGTGGTCCAGTACCGTATACAGGATCTCCGGCTGACGGATGGCCAACCGTGTGCAGTTTTCCATCCCTAAAATATCAGAAGCAACTGTGAGGGGGCCGAAGCAGCCGCCGCCCAGCAGGTGGGGGAAGCGCGACCGCCAGGCGGTGAACATCTCAAGCTCCTGATCCATGGCGGCATGGGAGACATCTGACCAGGGGTATTGGCGGGCTTGGCTGGGCGTAGAAAAGTTTACGGCATGTATGCGTTCCACTCCGCCTACCACATAGGCGGAAAAGCCGAAATCTCTGGCAATGCATGTATGCCCCATACAGGCGAAATCCATTTCCCGGTCACAGTCGTAGATAGGAACCGTCAGCCGGTCCTCCCGCTGGTAGAGCAAATCGATAATGCGTTTCACAAACAGGGACTCCTTTCTCAGCGGCAGACTTCTGTAGAGCCGGTCGGATACCATCAGACGCTATGACAGAGCATTCCATGGATGAATACTGGTTAGCGTAATCACTATCGGCCAAAATGTCAACATTCTATAAAGATATTGAATGAATATAAGTTTATCTATTGATGATACTGTCTTGCGCAGCATGGATGCGAAGTGATAGAATGACCATAATTTGTCTTGCATCAGGCATTTGTGGAGGTTGGTTATGGCGTCGGTAGAGTTCTCGCACATCAGCAAAGTATACCTTTCCGGGACAGAAGCAGTTAAGAATTTCAATTTAAAAGTAGAGGACGGCGAGCTGCTGGTCATTATGGGCGCCTCCGGTTCCGGCAAGTCAACCGTACTGCGGATGGTGGCGGGGCTGGAGGAGATCACCACAGGAGAATTGCGGATCGGCGGAGTAGTCGTGAACGATTTTGCGCCAAAAAAGCGGAATGTCGCCATGGTGTTTCAGAACTACGCCCTGTTTCCCAATCTAACGGTGGAGGACAACATCGGGTTCGCGCTGAAAATGCAGCGGGTCCCTAAAAAGGAGCGCCGGGAGCGTGTAGCGGCCATGGCGCGGACGCTGGGTGTGGAGGATATCCTGAAGCGAAAGGCCAAAGGCCTCTCCGGCGGGCAGTGCCAGCGCATCGCCATCGGCCGGGCGCTTGTATGCCAGCCGGATGTTTTTTTGCTGGACGAACCCCTGAGCAATCTGGACGCGTCTATGCGCGCCCAGCTGCGGGAGGAGATCGCCAGGCTGCAGCAGGAGCTGAAGGTCACGACTCTATATGTGACCCACGATCAGACCGAGGCCATGACACTGGGTTCTCGCGTGTGTGTTATGGATCGCGGGGAGCTCAAGCAGGTCGACACCCCGCAGGCCATTTACAACAGGCCGCAGAACACCTTCGTGGCCCGTTTTGTTGGAACAGCTCCCATGAACCTGTTCTCCGCGCAGTGCCTTGAGGAAGGCGGTACTGTCACGCTCAAAGCAGGGGGATGGACCATGCCCCTTGCCCACTGGAAGGGGGACAGGCTGCGGGAGCGCTCCTATGTGGGGAAAGAGGTAACGGCTGGGCTCCGGGGGGAAGATATCTACCCCGTCTGCCTGGGAACCGCAATCCCCGACGTTCCGCTTCTGACGCTGGAGGCGGAAGTCGTGGGCATGAATGTCCTGGGCGCTGATACACGCCTGCGGCTTCGGGCGGGGGATGTGGAGGTCGATGCTATGGTCAGGACCCAGTCTCAGGTACAGATGGGGGACTGGCTTGAGATCCGTGTGGCTTCCGACCAAATCCATGTCTTTGACGGGGAGACCGGCGAGGCGATCGTCCATTGATTTGAGTCGGCCGCCGTATGAAATTCAATAAATCCATCGTTTTCTATTTGAATTTACAATTTGACTATATATATATATTATAATTAGTTGAATTTTGCCGGTTTCAGGCATCCTCCGCGTATGCGCTGTCCTGGACCGGCCCTGAACCGATCTGAGATTCCCGCAGGGGAAGATTTTCAGATAAATCACAGTACATTCACAGGAGTGACAAGAATGGAGAAGAAAAGACTGATCGCGGTTCTGCTGTGCCTGGCCATGGCCCTGTCTCTGGCGGGCTGCGGCGGGAACAACAGTGGAGAGGCCAACACCGGAAGCAATGCCGCCGAGCAGACCGGCGGGGAGACAACAGGCGCGGACGACGGCGGCGAAGCGTATACCGGCCCCACCGGAGAGATTTCCTGGTGCTCTTGGGGGTCTGACGCGGAGATCGAGTACAACCAGAAGCTCAGCGAGGCCTTTATGGCGTCCCATCCGGGAACCACCGTCATCTATGAGGCGTTTAACGAGGACTACAATACGGCGGTGGAGACCCGCTTCATCGGCGGGCAGTCGCCCGATGTCATCTATGGCCATCCCTCCACGATGCTGAAGTGGATGCAGGAGGGAATGCTGATGGATATCAGCGACATCTACGAGGAGAACGACTATCTCTGGGATGACGAGCACTACCTGACCAATGTTTATGATCTGTTCCAGTATGAGGGCAAGTATTTTGCCACTGTGGCTGGTGCGGATACCTTTGTCCTGTACTACAACAAGACGGCGCTGGACGAGGCGGGGCTGCCCTACCCGGACCAGAATACCACCTGGGAAGAACTGGCGGATATGGCGCGGCAGCTCACATCCTTTGATGATGACGGCGTTCCCATCACCTTCGGCCTTAACTACTATAACGGATACTACCAGGTATTCCCCATCCTGTACGCCTTTGGGGCAAAGTTCCTCGATGATATGGACAACCCCACTGAGGTCGTATTTGACTCTCCTGAGACTGTGGCGGCCCTCACCTGGGTGCAGAACAGCCAGCTGGGAGATGACCGCTTTGCCCCGGCCGGAGACGATTTTGGCTATCTGTCCGGCGCGTGGTTCCCGACCGGTGAGTTTGCCTTCCACATCTCCGGCGTCTATGATATTGTGTTTATGACCGGTATCGAGGACTTTGAATGGGATATCGCCCCTCTTCCTCAGACGATGCAGAAAGAGGGCGACACCACGATCCTGACCGCCGGCTATGCTGTCAGCAGCCAGACCGACAACGAGGAGCTGGCCAAGGAGTTCGTCCGCTGGTGTACCACTGAGGAGGCGCAGAAGATCATCGCCGGCTCCGGTATCTTCACGCCGGTCAATATCGACGCGGCCACAGACCCCGAGATCCTGGGGATTCCAGGGGCTCCGGAACACCACTCCCTCCGTGTTGAGACGGTCCCCTACGGTCAGAACCTGCAGGGGCAGTGCCTGTGCTGGGAGGAAATGATCAGTATTTACAACAGTTACATGGACCAGCTCAACCGGGGACAGATCACACCCGAGGAGTGCGCGCGGGCAGTCGACCAGGAGTGCCAGGCGCTGCTCGACGCGGAGTTAGCGGGTTAAAGAGGCTGATCGGCCGCAATAGCGCAACAGGAAAGAATCGCTATAGGGGAAGCGCCTCTTGGTAAAGAGGCGCTTCCCTTTTTCGCGGGGCGCATTGAAGCAGCGCGCAGGATCATCTGCCGTCCCGCCCCGCCGGGCGCCTGTCAGCCGTCGGGAAAAATCCTCTGTCGCGCCGGGGGAATTTTCGTTTTATCTGCGCCGCGTGCAGCGGCGGAATGGGGGATTTCATGAAAAAAACAGAACGAGAAAAATCGCTCCGCCGGAACCGCCTGATGCTTCGCGGCTCGAAAAAGGGAGAGCCTCTGCGCTTCTTTCTATGGATCAGCCCTTGGGCCATCGGTTTTTTCCTGCTGACGCTGCTGCCCCTTCTGGGATCGCTGTATATCAGCTTTACCGAGTGGAAAATCATCAACGATCCGGTGTGGGTCGGACTGGCCAACTACAAGGACCTGTTTGCCGACGACATATTTATCAAATCCCTGAAGGTAACGTTCTTGTATTGCGCTATTACAATTCCTGCTACCCTGGTATTGTCACTGGCGCTGGCCATGCTGTTGAACGGCGACCTCCCGTATGCGGGCGTTCTGAGAACGATCTACTACCTGCCCTGCGTCGTCTCAAGTGTGGCGGCCGCTCTGTTGTGGTCGTGGATCTTCAACTACCGCTATGGCCTGCTAAACCAACTGCTGGCCCTGATCGGCATCCAGGGACCAGACTGGATGGGCGATGAACGCTGGGCGCTGATCTCACTGGCGCTTTTCAGTTTATGGGGCGTGGGCGGCGGGATCATGTTCTATCTGGCTGGTTTGCAGGCAGTCCCGCAGCACCTCCACGAGACAGCTAAAATAGCGGGGGCCGGATGGTGGAGGCGGCTTTTTACCATTACGCTCCCGTCAATGAGCCCCATTCTGCTGTTCTCCCTGCTGACGAACCTGATCGGCGGCCTGCAGACCTTTACTCCGGCATATATCCTGACGGAAGGCGGGCCGAACTATTCCACGACCCTTTATGCGCTGTATCTGTACTACAACGCCTTCCGGTACCACAAAATGGGAAAGGCCTGCGCCATGGCGTGGATCTTGTTTGTCATCATTATGGTTTTATCGGCGCTTGTCATGAAAGTTGCCAGTCCCATGGTCTATTATGAGAACGACAGTGGAGAAGACGGTTGATGAAAAAAAGGAATATTCTGCTGTTTTTTCGCTATTTGGTGATATTGCTGTTTGCCATTGGCATGATCGTCCCGATCTTTTGGATGATCATTACCTCGTTTAAGGATCCGGTGAATGTGTATTCACGCCCGATCAACTGGTGGGTGGATTCCTTTGATTTCAGCAATTACACGCAGTTTTTCACCAAATACGACGGATGGCGCTACATTTGGAATACCGTGAAGCTCTGCGCCGTCAATATCGTCGGCGTCTTGCTCTCCAACTGTATTGTGGCCTATGGGGTGGCATTTTTAAAGTTCAGGCATAAGAAAATCATTATAGCGCTGCTGCTGATCACTATGATGATGCCTGGCACGGTCACATTTTTCCCGCAATTTATCGTCTACGTAAAAATCGGCTGGTACGGGACCATGATGCCTCTGTGGGTGCCGGCCTTTTTGGGAAACGCCTACTACATCTTCCTCCTGCGGCAATATTTTTTAACCATTCCCCAGCCGATCCTGGACGCGGCGCGGGTATCCGGCTGCGGCCACTTCCGGCTTCTGTGGCAGATCGTCGTCCCCATGGCGAAGCCAGTGCTGATCATTATGATCCTGAATACCTTTGTCAGTGTCTGGTCAGACCTGTTTGGCCCGCTGATCTATATTCTGAACGAGAAGGACCGGACCTTTCCGGTGCTGCTCTCCTACATGAAGTCTTCCTATGGGAACGATGGAACACTGCCCAGCATCATGGCCGGCGGCATCCTTTCGGCAATCCCCACCCTGATCGTCTATTTCTTGGGACAAAAAGCCATGATCAAGGCTTACGTCTTCAAATCTGGTGATAAATAGAGAGGTATCTACCGATGAGTCGTGAAACTATCGCCTCAATCCGCAGAAACATTGAGAAAGTAATCGTCGGCAAAAGCGAGGTCATTGACCTGATCCTGACGGCGCTCCTGTCGGAGGGGCACGTCCTTCTGGACGACGTCCCCGGAACGGGGAAGACTGTCCTGGCCAAGTCCCTGGCCCGATCAATTCAGGCTGCGTTCAGCCGGATCCAGTTTACACCCGATCTGCTGCCCTCCGATGTGACAGGCATGAACTATTTTGACCAGAAGGAGAGCCGCTTTGTCCTGCGCCGGGGCCCGGCCTTCTGCAACCTCCTGCTGGCGGACGAGATCAATCGGGCCACGCCCCGGACCCAGTCCAGCCTGCTGGAGTGTATGGAGGAGAGGCAGATCACCATTGACGGGGAGACGCTGCCCCTGGCGCGGCCGTTCTTTGTCATCGCCACCCAAAACCCAGTGGAAACCGCCGGGACCTACCCGCTGCCGGAGGCCCAGCTGGACAGGTTCTTGATGCAGCTGTCCATGGGCACACCCACACCGGAGGAGGAGCTGGCCATCATGAATCGTTTCCTGACAGACGCGCCGCTGGAGCGGCTGGAACCGGTGTGCAGCCTGGAAGAGCTGCGTCAGCTTCAGGGGGCTTACCAGGAGGTCTATATCCACCCTGAGCTGATGGAATATATGGTCAAAATCGTCCAGCTGACCCGGACGTCTCCTGAAATCGTCTCCGGCGTGAGCCCCCGGGGGACTTTGGCCCTGCTCCGGGCGGTGAGAGCCTACGCCTTCGTCAAAGGCAGAGACTATGTGACGCCGGAGGACATCAAGGCGCTGTCCGGTCCTGTGCTGGCCCACCGGCTGGTGTGTCCTCGGGGAGCTCTGGGGCGGGAGAGCGGCCTGCGGATAGTAGAAAAGATCGTCAATCAGGTGCCGGTGCCGACGGAAAATTGGGGACGGTAGGGTGAATCTTCTAATACTTGTGCTGGGCGCCGCTGTGGTATATGTCCTGCAGGCGCTGTTGTGCCGTCTGTTGTGGCGCCGGAGTCTGCGGGCCAGCGCAGGCTTTTCCCAGGGCGAGGCCGCTCAAGGGGACACTGTGGAGCTGGTGGCCATGGTGGAAAACGGGAAAATGCTCCCTCTGCCCACCGTTAAGGTCGATCTGGCGGTAGACCGGGGACTTGTCTTCCTGGATCAGGCCAATCTGGCGGTGTCCGACCAGAACTATCGCAGCGAAATTTTCGCTCTGCGGGGCTATGAGCGTGTGGAGCGGCGGATCCCCGTCTACTGCGCCCAGCGGGGATTCTATTCTGTGGGTCAGATGGATCTGGTGGGAAACGACTTGTTCTATACCCAGCGCTTTGTCCATCGCCAGGCTGTGGACAGCGGCAGCCTGTACGTCTGTCCCGGCAGTTCGGACAGCCGGCAGCTGCTGGCGGCGACTCAAAAGCTGCTGGGCGATTGGGAGGTCCCCCGCTCTGACTGCGACGATCCCTTCACTTTCCGGGGAATACGCCAGTATGAGCCTTTTGACTCCATGCGGGACATCAACTGGAAGGCCACGGCGAAAACTGGCCAACTGCGGGTCAACGTCCGGGCGTACACGGCAGACCAGGAGATCTGTATTCTGCTGGATACCCAGTGGGACGCCCTGCTCAAGCCGGAGGAGCTTCTGGAGGAGAGCGTCCGCATCGCCTCGTCCATGGCGGGGGAGCTGATCGGGGCCGGCGTTACAACTGCGATCCGGAGCAATGGCAAGGACTGCCTCACCGGGGAGATCGTGTCTATAGCCGGCGGTGGGGACTGGCGGCATTTTGAGACAATCCGGCGGTCCCTGGCGCGGTTGGTCATCCCCCGGGACAGGGAGGCGGACACCTTCGCCGGCCTTCTTCTCCGCCAGCTTGAGGAGATGAAGGCCGCCCCGAACCGGAAGATGTCCATCGTAATGATCTCTACCCAGACTGGGGCGGAGATCCGCAGGCTGTGGAGAGAGCTCCACCAGCAATCCGTGCGGGCTTACTGGATCTTACCAGCATACAGCCGGGCGGACGTGGCCCGCGAACTGGCGGAGGAGCCAGATGCTCTGTATTGGGAGGTGCCCCGTGGGAAATAGCTTTATGACCCGCTTCTGGGTCGCCAGGCCTCTGCGTACCTTCCATGTCATACTGGCTATAGCCGCTGTGGCAATGGAGGTGATATCCCGTATATCGGGCATGACATGGCTCTCGCCGGCGGCGGAGCTGGTCCTCCTGTTCGGTATCCTCCACTTTTTCCTCCACACCAGCTTTCGCCGCCGGTACACCTTTTTTCTGGACAACCAGCGGACCTATTCCCTTCCGGAGAAAAAGATCGGCCGGATCAGCTGGGGGTACCTGGCGCTGTTCATGCTTTTTCTCTGCGTCGGGATGGCTGTCGCCCGTGAGGTGTATGACGGCACGCTCTTGGAAAAGCTGCGGCTGGTAATTCTCTATTTGCTCCAGGCGGTCCTGGGCGCTCTCTTCTCCTCAAACGGGCTGGGGGAGGACGAGCTGCTGATCTCCAACAACCAGGGCCTTATGGAGGCGCTGGGAGAAGTGGAGCCCAGGGGGCAGCAGCCCTGGGAGGCTCTGGCGGGACAGATTCAGACCGTGCTGGTGCTTCTGGGTCTGGCGCTCCTGGCGGCGCTGGCCGCGGCGGCAGTTGTGCGGCTCGCCGCCCGGGCACTCTCCCAGGCCCGCGGCGGCGGGGAGGGCATACACCTGCGGGAGACGCAGGACAAAGAGAGCCGGATGGCCCGGAAACGGCGGGAAGGGGACCGGATAACAGACCGGTCCCCCACCGGGCGTGTCCGCCGCTGTTACCGCCGCTATGTCAATCGCAGCCGGCAGCGGGGCCAGGCGATCCCCGCCTGGATGACCCCCGCCGAGATCCAGCAGGCCCTGGCGGCGCCCGGAGAAAACGGCAGCGCGCTGCGGGAGCTGTATGAAAAGGCGCGGTATTCCCAATATGGATGTACCGAAGAGGAGGCCCGCCAGGCCAAGATCTTGGATGGGCGGTGAGGATGAGATATGAAAGGTCTGACGATCTCGCACATCAGCAAACAATTCAAGGATGCGGAGAGGGCCATCCTCAACGATATTGACCTGCACGTGGGCAGCGACGAGTTTTTAGTTCTTCTTGGCCCCTCCGGCTGCGGAAAAACAACCCTTTTGCGGATCATCGCGGGACTGGAGGAGGCCAGCGGCGGGGAGATCCTGCTGGACGGCCAGGTGATCAGTGACCTGGAGCCCCAGGCCCGGGGAATCGGCATGGTCTTTCAAAACTACGCTCTCTACCCCCATATGACGGTGGGCGGAAATCTGTCCTTCGGACTGAAGGTCGCCGGGATCAAAAGGGCGCAGCGCCGCGAAATGGTGGCCAGCACTTCTCAGACGCTGGATATCTCCCAGCACATAGGCAAAAAGTCGCATGTGCTCTCCGGCGGCGAGCGGCAGCGCGTGGCCATGGGGCGCGCCATGGTAAAGGAGTGCCGGGCCTATCTCTTTGACGAGCCCCTGTCCAATCTGGACGATGTGCTGCGAAGCCGGCTGCGGGTAGAGATCCTGGGGCTCTTCCACCAAATGCGGGTCCCCTTTGTTTATGTGACCCACGATCAGGTGGATGCTATGACCCTGGGAACCAAGGTAGCAGTGATGCGGGACGGGATTATTCAGCAGCTGGGCGCGCCGCTGGAGGTATATGAGCGGCCCGCTACGCGGTTTGTGGCCGGGTTCCTGGGGTCGCCCAAGATGAATTTTTTGCTGGCTGAGGTCGTGGCGGGGGAGCGTATTTCCCTGAGAATCAACGGGCTTCCCTGTCCATACGCCGATGGCGAGCAGCTCAGGCCCTACGCCGGGCGCCAGATCATAGTCGGGATACGGCCGGAAGATATCCTGACTTCCCCCGCGCAGCGCAACCCGGCGGAGCTGACGCCGTTGACCGCAGAGCTCCGGCGGTATGAGCACCTTGGCAGCCATATCTCCCTATATCTGGACTTCAACGGGCAGACGCTCTGCGCGCTGGCCCCAGCAAACATCCGCGGCAGGCTGGGCGGGGAGATGAAAGTTTATCTGGACCGCATGAAGCTGCACCTCTTTGATCCTGAGACAGAGCGGCGAATTTGACAGAATCTGCACTATCATGCATTGATATTCACGGAAGACTGTTCTTCTGACACAAAATCCGCCAGTACATGGAGACGCGCGGCTGGCTTTGACTGCGGCCGCTGCATGGCAGCAGTAGGGGCAGTGGGAAGTCAGGGGACACTCCTGCTTTTTGTCGATGGGACCGGCCACGTCGCCCTTCAGCTCAATACGCTCCTTGGACTGAGGGAGGGCGGCCCGCCGCTTCAAGCGTCAGAGAACAGGATCCCCGCCGCAGCGGTGGCTTTTGCGCCAGGAAAGGCACGAACGCACCGGCATTTTTGAAGGCTGTCAAAAAAGTCTGCGGACTTTTTTGACAGCCTTCCGCGCGTCCTCCCCCTGCCTCCCATCCGGGCGTCTGTCCC